>NZ_AMXG01000035.1:0-231777 GCF_000313235.1 Pseudomonas sp. PAMC 26793 | reverse complement strand
CCATGGCCCGGCGCGGCTAAATCGGCATCCTTGCCGATTTACCCGCTCCACTGTGCCTACTTGCGGCCATCGTGGTTTAACGGGGCGCCTAAGATCAAGATCAAAAGCAGATCAAAAGCAGAGCACAGCGGCCTCCCGGCCGGCTTGAGTGTTAAAAGCAAAAGCAAAGACCAGAGCGAAAACAGATCTGCTTTTCTGTGGGAGCGGGCTTGCTCGCGAAAAACCTGAGAGCGCCGCGTTCATCCAGAATGCCCTCGTCATCGTTAACGATCTTCGCGAGCAAGCCCGCTCCCACATTTGGACCGTGCCCGCTTTAGCTTTTGATTTTGCTCTACAACACTCAAGCCGGCCGGTAGGCCGCTGTGCTCTTGCTTTTGATCTTGATCTTAAGCGCCCCGTTAAACCACGCTGGCCGAACGCAGGCTTTGGAGCGTGGGTAACCCGGCAGGACGCCGGGTTAGCCGTCCTGGGCCAGGGATGGCCCATGACGGCGGCCCACGGTCCAAAGCCGGAGTGAGGGCACTCCGAGCCTAGGCGAGGTGCCGAGTGGTGGGGCAAGAGCGTTTTGCTTACTTTTGCGCTTTTCAAAAGTGAGCCGCTGTAAGAGCGGAACCCATATCAGCCATCACCTAAATAACGGATATGTACATCCCTCTCTCCATCAGACAAAGATCTTTATCAACAAATACACTTACCACACCAACTTCCCCCCACCCTCTATCTGAACAAACTCTGAACCAGTAACAAATTAAGTCATTAACCGTTGACATCCGGCAACTGCCTGAGTAAATTCCCCGTGCCTGCAACTCAGGGCCATTTTTCAACCTCACAAAAGAAGCCAATGGACACAGTATCTAGTCGCTGTCCGATCACCGTGAATGCGGCAAATCGGACACCAAACCCAGAAAAAATGACGGGACTCGCCTTTCCGGCCGAGTAAGCTGCGCTAGAGCCTGACGCTCCAACGTAACTGCCTCACCGGATGCCAGTCCGGTTCCGAGGTGTGTTATGACCTTTCAACTGATTGTTTTGCCTGATCTGCGTACGCTGGCTGCCGCCCTGCGTGCCAAATTGTGCCGCGAGCCCGTAGGCTTTTCCCCTACCCGCAGCACCTTTGTGACCTCATCCCCCCGCGTGTGCCCGACTCCCCGGGCCCACTGGCGTATCTGCCCCACCACCGGCCATCTGGTCCAGCAATGGGATCACGCCGACCCTCAAGACCCACAGAGACGGGACGTTTCCAGCCTGGTCGCGCAAGCGAGCCTGATGCTGAGCCTCTACGTGGACGCTCGCACGGCGTAAGCCGGCTGGAAACAGCAACTTTCTGATTATCCGTTAATTATTTAGCTGGAGTTCTCTATGGACGAAGCCAGTAGTAGCCCGCTGCGCGCTAGTTAACTAACGCGCTGTTAGCGGGCCTGTAGAAAGTTACCCAACACTTTATTTAAACCGATCGCGAAGTCAGCGACTCGGCATGCTTTCGCTCGCCTGTCATCAGGTAAGTACCGGGTATGTTTTGTCGAAAAATTGGCGACAGGAGTACACACAATGAGCGCAGTAAAAAACCCGAAACTGCACAAGAAAAACGGCACAGACACCGACACCAAACTGTCGATGCGTGCCGCCCGCGAAGCCCAGAACGGCCTCTCGGCAACCCTCGCCAATGTCCGGGCAACCAAGGATGGCCTGACCGAGCTGGATGCCTCTGCTCGCCTGCAACGTGAAGGCTATAACGAGGTGGCTCACGACAAGCCGCCTCACGCCATCGTGCAATTCCTCCAGGCCCTGAACAACCCGTTCATCTATGTGCTGCTGACCCTGGGCGCCATCAGCTTCGTCACTGACTACTGGCTGCCACTGCAGGCCGGTGAAGAAGCCGACCTGACCAAGGTCATCATTATCATGACCATGGTCATGCTCAGCAGCCTGCTGCGGTTCTGGCAGGAACACCGCTCGGCCAAGTCCGCCGAAGCCTTGAAGGCCATGGTGCGCACCACCGCCACGGTGCTGCGCCGTGAGCAAGTGGGCTCCAAGCCGACCCTGCGGGAAGTGCCGATGCGCGACCTGGTAGCCGGCGATATCGTGCAACTGTCTGCCGGCGACATGATCCCGGCCGACATTCGCCTGATCGAGTCCCGTGACCTGTTCATCAGCCAGGCCGTGCTGACCGGCGAAGCCTTGCCGGTGGAGAAGTACGACACCCTCGGGGACGTCACGCAAAAATCCGCTACTTCCACAGCCGCGGACCAAGGCAACCTGCTGGACCTGCCGAACATTTGCTTCATGGGCACCAACGTCGTCAGTGGCCGGGCGCAAGCCGTGGTGGTCGCCACCGGCCCGCGCACCTACTTTGGCTCCCTGGCCAAGGCGATTGTCGGCTCCCGGGTGCAAACCGCGTTTGACCGTGGGGTGAACAGCGTCAGCTGGCTGCTGATCCGCTTCATGCTGGTGATGACGCCGATCGTGTTCTTCCTCAACGGTTTCTCCAAGGGTGACTGGAGCGATGCCCTGCTGTTCGCCCTGGCCGTTGCGGTGGGCCTGACCCCGGAAATGCTGCCGATGATCGTCAGCGCCAACCTGGCCAAGGGCGCAACCGCCATGGCCAAGCGCAAGGTGGTGGTCAAGCGCCTCAACGCGATCCAGAACTTCGGTTCGATGGACGTGCTGTGCACCGACAAGACCGGCACCCTGACCCAGGACAAGATCATCCTCGAGCACCACGTCAACGCCTTCGGCAACCGTGATGATTCGGTGCTGACCCTGGCCTGGCTCAACAGCCATCACCAAAGCGGCATGAAGAACCTGATGGATCAGGCGGTCGTCCAGTTCTCGGAGCAGAACCCGAAGTTCCAGATACCGTTCGCCTACAGCAAGGTGGATGAGCTGCCGTTCGACTTTATCCGCCGCCGCCTGTCGATTGTGGTCAAGGACGCGCAAAACGATCACCTGCTGGTGTGCAAGGGCGCGGTCGAGGAGATGCTGAGCATTTCCACCCACGTGATGGAAGGTGACGTTGCCGTCGAGCTGGATGATCGTCGTCGCAACGCGTTGCTGGCGATTGCCCAGGACTACAACGAAGACGGCTTCCGGGTGCTGGTGCTGGCCACCCGCAACATTCCCAAGGCCCTCGCACGTAAGCAATACACCACAGCCGATGAGCGCAACCTGGTGATCCGTGGCTTCCTGACCTTCCTTGATCCACCAAAGGAAACCGCAGGCCCGGCGATTGCTGCCCTGCGCGAGATTGGCGTGGCGGTCAAAGTGCTGACCGGCGACAACGCCATCGTCACCAGCAAGATCTGCCGTCAGGTCGGCCTGGAGCCTGGCGTACCGTTGCTCGGGACGGAAATCGAAGCGATGGACGACGCCACCCTCAAACTGCGGGTTGAGGAACGCACAGTCTTCGCCAAGCTGACGCCGCTGCAAAAGTCGCGGGTACTCAAGACCTTGCAGTCCAACGGCCACACCGTGGGTTTCCTCGGCGACGGCATCAACGATGCACCGGCCCTGCGGGACGCCGACGTGGGTATCTCGGTGGACAGCGCGACGGACATCGCCAAGGAATCTGCCGACATCATCCTGCTGGAAAAGAGCCTGATGGTGCTGGAAGAAGGCGTGCTGAAAGGCCGCGAGACCTTCGGCAATATCATGAAGTACCTGAACATGACCGCCAGCTCCAACTTTGGCAACGTGTTCTCGGTGCTGGTGGCCAGTGCGTTCATCCCGTTCCTGCCGATGCTGTCGATCCACCTGCTGCTGCAAAACCTGATGTACGACATCTCCCAGCTGGCCTTACCGTGGGACAAGATGGACAAGGAATACCTGGCCAAGCCACGCAAGTGGGACGCGAAAAACATTGGCCGCTTCATGATCTGGATCGGGCCGACCTCGTCGATCTTCGACATGACCACCTTTGCCCTGATGTGGTACGTGTTCTCGGCCAACAGCGTGGAAATGCAGACCCTGTTCCAGTCCGGCTGGTTCATCGAGGGGCTGCTCTCGCAAACCCTGGTGGTGCACATGCTGCGTACCCGCAAGATCCCGTTCTTCCAGAGCAACGCCGCATGGCCGGTGATGATGATGACCTGCATCGTGATCGGGCTGGGCATCTACGTACCGTTCTCGCCGCTGGGCGCGATGGTGGGCCTGGAGCCGCTGCCGCTGGCGTACTTCCCATGGCTGGTGGGCACTCTGGTCGCCTACTGCTGCGTGGCTCAACTGATGAAAACCCTCTACATCCGCCGCTTCAAGCAGTGGTACTGATCAACCGCCCCTGAAAACGCTGGCTATCGATGGATAGCCAGCGCGTGCGGAGACAGACAATGAACCGACTCATGAGCTACCTCGACAACGCCGCACGCGCCGTATTGGTATTCGCCCTCGCCCAGGCCGCCAAGACGGTGATGGTGTTGGGCGTGCGGCTCTACGCGCGCAACGTGCTCAGCGCCGTGGAAATGCGCTTCATGCTGGGTTTCTCCAGCCGCTTGAACAGCACGTGCATCCGCTTGCTGCGCCCGCGTCGATAAATGGCAATACGCACTACAAGGAAACATCACCATGCGCGTCTTGATCTGTGCAGGTCGTCATTACGCCGATACAAAAATGTCCCGCCAGGTGCTGGACGCCTACCACCGCCTGCGCCCGGTGCAGGTTTTGATCCACGGCGGCAGTCAGTTCCTGGGCAGCGACGTGGAGGACTGGGCACGGGAAATGGGAGTGGATGTGGTGCGTTACCCACCCAACTGGCAACGCCATGGCAAGCAAGCCGAGCGTCACCGCAACCAGTTCATGCTCACGGACAGCCGCCCCGACGTGATCATCGCGCTGCCCGGTGGCGACGACACCTTGGAGCTGGTGAGCCAGGCCAAGGCCAGTGGCATTCATGTGCTGACCGTAGACAGCTGAATCAACCTTTATTGGAGCATCCAGACATGAACGAAGAACCCCGTTGTAGCGGTACCCAGTTACACACCTTTTTTTATTTGAATCACGGCGCGTCCCTGCCAAGTCCGGTCGGGACACGCCACCGGCTGTTGATCGAGGTTCACCATGTACAAGAAGCACACCCCTGACGGTTTCGCCAAATACCGCAACCGCAGCACCCACGTAACCTTCCATCCCCTGCCCGCTTCCAAGCGTCGGGCAGTGCGGCGCAACCTGATTTTTGTCGGCGCGACGCTTGGCATCGTGCTGCTGCTCAGCCTGATGTCGAATGCCTATGCGGCCGGCGGTTCCTATGTGGTCGACGACGGCGCCATCAACGCCCCGGGCGAATGCAATGTCGACGCCTGGTTCACCGCCAATCGGCACGACGGCTCCACCCACAGCGAAACCCTTTCGCCCGCGTGCACCGCCGCTGCCATTCCCTGGTTGCAATGGACCGCCGCCGTGTCCCGGGCCAATCATGATGGCGACGGGGAAACCCAGGTGAATCCGCAACTCAAAGCCCAGTTATGGACCCGGGAAGACCTGGGCCTGGAACTGGCCGCGTCTGCCGGCGTGCATTACGCGCTGAACCGCCAGCACTCGTTTGATGGCGCCGACTTGAATGTGCCGTTTACCTGGCAGCCCATGGAAGCCCTGCGGCTGAACTTCAACGCAGGCTGGAGCCACGCCTATAACGACGGCGACCAGACCCATCGACCGACCTGGGGCACCGGGTTTGAATACAGGGTGATGGACTCGCTGACGCTGATCGCCGAACGTTACGGCCAGCAAGGTGGCGACCAGGCGTGGCAGGCAGGGCCGAGGGTGCATGTCGGTAAGAATGTGGATGTGGACCTGGTGGTGGGGCGCAGTTTGATCGGGGATCAGCATCAGTGGCTCACGACGGGGGCCACGTTGCGGTTCTAATCCGCAGACGATGATCAACCTGTGACGAGGGAGCTTGCTGTGGCGAGGGAGCTAGCTCCCGCTGGAGTGCGAAGCGCTCCCAAAGATTCCGGGGCCGCTACGCAGCCCAGCGGGAGCAAGCTCCCTCGCCACAGGTTTGGTATGACCGTAAATAGCGATTTAAACCTGCCCCTTGGCCTGCTGCTCCAGATGCACCTGCAACGCAGGATCAATCTTCAACTGCCCCGCCAGTTCATCCAGGTAATTGCGCTCCGCGCCCTGCTGGTCATCCACCAGCAGCACACTGACCAGGTACACCTCGGATGCCATCGCCGGGTCCCCGGCAAACTCGGCAAAATCCGCCGCATTCAGCGGCTTGGCCACCTCGGCATCCAGCCACGCCTGCAATTGCGGGTCATCGGTGTGCTTGCCGATCTCGGCCGAGATCATCTGCTGCTCGCGCTCATCAATCTCGCCATCCGCCTTGGCCGCCGCGATCAACGCGCGCAGCACGGCATGGCTGTGCTCTTCAACTTGCGCACCGGACAACTGATCAACCGTTTGCAACGCCTGCTGCGGCGCCGATGCCTGTTGCCGCTGCCAGGCCTGATACGCCTGGAACGCCATCATGCCCAGGGACGCCAGCGCCGCGTAGTTGGTACCGCCGGTGCGCCCTTGCGGCGCCGCACGGGTTCCGCCGAGCATGCCGCCCAGTCCACCGAGCAAACCACCGAGGCCGCCACCGCCTGAACCCGCAGCACCACCGCCGCCCAGCAAACCACCCAGCAGCCCGCCCAAACCACCCAGCCCGCCCTGAGATCCGGGTGCAGAGCCGCCCTGTTGGCTCGTGGAGGCTTGGCCCGCTCGCAGCAATTGTTCCAGTAGATCGCCGGTATTCATGGTGTCACCCTCCCAGGGCGCAGAGTTCCAGACCAACAACAATAGACCCGCTGCGCCAGAACACCATGACCGCCCGACAAGCGCGCTTTATCATGGCGCCACCGCACCCGGAGGAAGCCCCGACATGACCCGTACCGAGCATATCGCCCTGATGGCGACCTACAACCAGTGGATGAACCGCAAGGTGTACGAGGCTGCCAACGGCCTGAGCGACGAGGACCTGATTGCCGACCGTGGTGCGTTCTTCGGTTCGATCCTTGGCACGCTGAACCACCTCGCCCTGGGTGACCGCGTCTGGCTCAAGCGTTTCGCCGAGCATCCAGCAGGCTTTGCCGCGCTGGCGCCGTTAAGCGCTTTGGCGTTGCCGCTACGCCTGAATCAACTGGCCTTCGCAGATATACGTGAACTGTCGACCCATCGGGCCTGGCTCGACCAGATCATCATCGACTGGGTGCAATCCATCGGCGAGCCGGAGCTGGATCAGCCCCTGCAGTACCACAACATGGCGGGCACACCGATGAACAAGAATTTTCATGCACTGCTCGTGCACTTCTTCAATCATCAGACCCACCACCGGGGCCAGGTGACAACCCTGCTGACCCAGGCCGGGCGCGACGTGGGCGACACCGACCTGCTGGCGCTGATGGACTAGTTCAACCGGCGCAGTGCTCGGCGTACGCCTGAATCAGCGCGGGAAAATCCTCCCGCTCCGGGAGCTGCGCAAAGCTGTGCTGCGCCGGCGTGGACGCCCACGGCAGCTTTTCACTGGTCCAGGTTTCAATAAATGGCACATAGCCGCTGACGTCATCAAACATGGTGGGCCGCAGGTTGATCAGGTCCTCGACGCCATTGGGGCGGGAAAACATCCAACTCATGCAGTGGGGGCAGCAGTAGTGGCGGTCGACGCCATGCAGCCCGCCGATCACCGGGTTGCCCTGGGTGATGGTAAATCCGCTGGCGGGGATCAGCGCGCTCAGGGAGAACGCGCTGGATGACATCTTCTGGCACCCGGTGCAGTGGCACGCCATGGTGATCAGCGGTTTTTCGGTCACGGTAAAACGCACCCGATCACAACGGCAGCCGCCTTCCTGGGACTCTTGATGACTCATCTTCCACTCCATTCACATTGTGTGTGTGCCTGGAGAGTAAACGAGCGGGCGCGTCACGAACAGCGTTGCCAACTCGCACAAACGAACGCCTGTGACAGCAAACTGTCATAAAAGACAGAGCGGTGAAAGTCAGCCAATGGCTGCCCGCCCTGCCCGCGCGCATCAACAGCTTGTCGATGCGACGCATCCCCCCAGAAGGAGACGCTTACATGGTCATTCACTTCAAGGTCGCCGGCCATCTCGCCTGCGGTCATCACGGCAATAACCTCCCTTCCAGCACCGAGCTGAAACGGGTCAAGTGCCGTACCTGCCGTAACACCGAAGTCTATAAGGAAGCCCGCCGCACCCAGCGCAACGCAGCCCGGCGTGCTGCGCGTAAAGCCAAATCTGCAGATGCCGCCGGTGACTGGCGCAGCGCCTGGACCCAGCGCCTGACCGACCTGCCAGGCCGTCAGCGCCTGCCACGCGGGTTCCACGGCCAGCCATTCGTTTAAGTTACGCAGCCGGGGCACGACGGTAAGCGGCCAACAGCACGCCCATCGTCATCAACAAGCCACCCGTCCCACGGTTGAAGTGCTGCAAATGTGCGGGCCGCAGGCGACTGAGCAAGCGTGCCCCGCATACCGCATAGAACATCATGATGCTGACATTCAGCACGCAGAGTGCGAACAACAGGCACGCGTACTGCGGCAGTTGTGCTTGGGTGCTGTCGACAAATTGCGGCAGGAATGCCGACATGAACAACAACGCCTTGGGATTGGAAATCGCCACGAGGAAACTGCGGGTGAAAATACTCGCCGTGCGAGTGCCGCTGTCCTCACCTTCGTCCACGCTCGGCAACGCGGCTTGAGGTGCGCGCAGCATCTGCCAGCCGATCCAGATGAGGTACGCCGAGCCCATCCATTTCAGCGCCTGAAACAACCCTTCGCTGGCCGCCAGCAACAGTCCCAGGCCGCAGGCCACCGCGGTCACCAACAACGCGTCCGCCAACACCGCCCCGGCCATGCCCCAGACCGCTGCCTGCAAGCCATGGCGCGAACCGTTCTGCAGGGCCAGCAGAACCGTTGGGCCGGGGATCGCGATAATCGCGGCGCTCATCATGACGAACAGAAATAAGGTTGCCAGGGACATGACAGGTTCCTAGGGGCTAATCAGCTGCGAATCATCCCACCCTATCCTCTGTGTGGCGAGGGAGCTTGCTCCCGTTGGGCCGCGTATCGGCGCCAAAATCCTGGGAGCGCTTCGCGCTCCAGCGGGAGCAAGCTCCCTCGCCACCGTTTATGTATTGCTCAAGCGAGACCCAATAAAAAGCCCCGGCTGACCGAGGCTATTGAGGGTTCAAGCATCATTGGCCACCGGCCTCGACCGCGCCTTGTACCCCGGCAGCGCTGCGGCGTACGCCAGTGCCTGCTCACGGGAGCCAAAGGATGCCAGGCGGTCGGCCTTGGTACAGACCCGCCACGGGCCGCTGTTGACCTGCACGATGTCATAGCCGTTGAGATGCAGCTTGTTCAGCATGGGCGTGCTCATAGTCACCTCTCTCTCCAGAGATAATCCAGGTGTTTGCCCGGTCTACCATACACCCGGGTAAAGCGGTGTAACCTACCGGGCGTCGCACAGGCGTGCACTTCAAGCTGCAAAATCTGCTCCTGCCCGGCAAAGGCCACGGCCCCGCTCTGTTACTTCACCTTGCTGCTGAGGTTGTCGACACTGCGCTTGAGGTCTTCAAGGCTGCGCTTCTGATCACTGACGGTGCTTTTGAGGCTGGACAGTTCGCTGGAGCTGAAGTTTGAGCTGGAACTTGAATTGCGCTTGAGGTCTTCAATCTCGCTCTTGAGCTTATCGATGGTGCTTTTCTGATCGGATACGGTGCGCTTGAGCTCGGACAGCTGGCCGTCACTGGAGCTGGAACTTGAGCCGGTGTTTTTCTTCAGGTCTTCAAGGGCGCGTGCCTGGCCTTCCAGCTTGCTTTCCAGGCTTTGCATTTCGCTGTCATTGCGCTTGAGCGCGTCGCGCATGGCCTGAATGTCGCCTACCGAAATGTTCGACGAATGCAGGAAATATTCGCCACCGGCGCCCCAACTGCTCGCGGTGATTTTGTCACCGTCCGACGCACCAAAATCCCCCCACCGAGCGGGACTCGCCGCCTGAACTGACGGTGCCATTGCACCTATCAACAACGAAGCGACAACAGCGAACGAAGCTTTACCCATGATAGACATCAGTTGATTCCTTTCTGACTGCCGAGATGGCACATCGCTATGACTGCGTTTTTGAACACTTGTTCCCGTGAAGAGTTGCGACGGCGTATACGAAAAAGCCCCGGCAAATGCCGGGGCTGGGAAATCTAACAGGCCGATCTATCGGCGATGGATAGAGGCTTCCTGGGAGCTCATCCCGGCGCAACTGGGCTGATCGGGGTTATCCCGGCAACTGTCCTGGTAGCTGAAATACTGGCAGCCAGTACACAACACGGCGACTGCGATCACGATGATTAATTTCATGGTTGCTACTCCCTTTCAAATACGCGACCGACCTTGGCCGCGCTTGAAATACTGTGAGGTCTTGCTTGCCCGATCAGCGTATAGGCGCTCTTGGCTTGTATAGGCAGCGTAGTTCATTTTCACTTAGGCTTAAGGCCTTTAAATCAGCCTGCGTACGCGGTTACGCCGCCCAGAAAGGCACAGCAGAATCATCGTCCAACGGATCTTGCCCAAGAAGGGACTCTTATGAACAAATTCCAGCCTATTTTGCTTGAGTGTCCCAACCAGCCGGAGGTGCTTGCGCTCATTGAAGCGCTGGATGCGTACCAGATACCGCTTTATCCGCAAGGAACCCATCATGGCATCAACCTCGATGCCCTCTGCGCGCCGAACGTCCTGTTTGCCGTCGGTCGAACTGAAGGCGCAGAAGCGATCGTGTGCGGGGCACTGGCGCTAAATCCGGGATATGGAGAGCTGAAGCGGATGTTCACCAAGCCGGCCTTTCGCGGCCAGGGATTGGCGCGAGTGCTACTGACTTTTTTAGAAGCTGAGGCACAGAAGCGAGGCTGTTCTCACTTCATGCTCGAAACCGGATACCGCCAACTTGAGGCCATTGCGTTTTACGAGCGCTGCGGGTATTCGCGTCGCAGTCGGTTTGGTGAGTACGAGGCTGATCCCAATAGCGTATTTCTGGAAAAGCTGCTCGATTGATGTTGTTTGCCAACCTGTAGCGCCGTCGTTTCACAGTCAGGCACCTATGTTCATCTCAGCTCCTAATGAAAACCTTTAAGCCCGCGCTCCCCATCGCGGGCTTTTCTTTGTCTGTCATTTACCCTCAGGTTGTCGCTAGATTCGCTGCGGCGGTGAACCCGTGCAAGCTCCCTGCTCCATGCAGAATATAAAGGGCGCCACCACTTCAACTTCGCCTTTACGCAGCATTGAGGGCGGGGGCGCAGGCACTGGCGATGCCGCCGGAATAAATGCCTCCACTGCCCCGACGAAAAGATCCGAGCCTGTGTGGCCGACGATTTTGTGGCGTATCAGGTTGCCTTTGGCGTCGACGACAAAGGCCACTCTGACCATGCCGGTCAGCCTTTGCAGGCGAGCGTCTTCAGGGTAGGACTTGAAGTGGTTGAGGTGAGTGAGCAACTGATATTCCCATAAGCGCTTCTCTACCATTTGCTCCTGGTGGTTGGGGCCGCTCGTGC
Source organism: Pseudomonas sp. PAMC 26793 (assembly GCF_000313235.1). Classification (NCBI taxonomy): domain Bacteria; kingdom Pseudomonadati; phylum Pseudomonadota; class Gammaproteobacteria; order Pseudomonadales; family Pseudomonadaceae; genus Pseudomonas; species Pseudomonas sp. PAMC 26793. The sequence goes on along the minus strand of NZ_AMXG01000035.1, from coordinate 220,245 downwards.
AGGCACAAAGCAGTAAGACCAGTGCTATCCAGCTGTATTTCATAAACGCAGTTCCGTTGACGTTTGGTTTGCGACGTTAGGCTAATTATCCGGCGTTATGCTTGCTATCGCTTTGCGATCAGAGCGGGTAGCTCGTCGAGCGATTTTATAGTGTCTTGCGCGGGAGCAAGGCCTGCTGGCCACTGATGAAACCCTTGAAACCATACAGCGTACATCCCGGCGGCTTTTGCCCCTTGGTAGTCGTTTAGAGGGTGATCACCGACAAACCAGCAGTGCTCGGGAAGAACGCCTAACCGTGCAGCTGCCTCATGGAAGATTTCCCGTGCAGGTTTGGCTGTCCCGAACGCTTGCGAGCTGACAACGGTACCAACCGACTGAGCGAAGGGCAACGCAGCGATGGTTTTCCTTCGCGAGTGCTCGGCGCCATTGGAAACAATCCCGACTTTGATGTGTCTGTGCTCCAGCGCCTGAATCAACGCTGCAGCGCCCGGCATTGGCACGGCTGCGGCCGGAAAATGGCTGACCCAGTGCTCGACTAGGACCTCAGCCGGCTGCGGCACTCGCCACGGCAGTTGGTTGGCAAGGGTGTGGCCTACAGCTTCGCGGATCGAAGAGAATGCGGACTGCGGGGAAAGATAGCCGCCGCTGTCTTCCCGCAAAATCAGGTGCGTGATGTCGTCCAGCGTCGCGGGCCTGATGTGCTCGCCGAACTCAGCCAGGAACCGTTCGGCGTAGCGCCGGATACTCAAGGCGCGATGCGTCAGTGTGTTATCCAGGTCGAACAGAATGGCGCGCGGGTACACGAATGTTCCTCGTGGAAAACCAAATCTGCCTGTCAGGCGGTGGCACTGACGAGTGAACCGGTACCACTTCCACCTTCAGAAGTCAGCGCCTGCAACAAAGCCGAGGAAGCAGACTGCAACGCTGCTGCCGTTGCGGCAATCTGCGTCTGGGCTGCTGCCACGGCGGCCGCCTTGGCGTCTGCGCTTTGATTGCTGGCCTGTGCCTTTTGCATGTTTTGCTGCTGCTCTTGAAGTTGCTTTTGCAACTCTGCAATTTGCTTTTTCAGCTCCTTGACGGTGTCGGACTCCTGCGACGTCGATGCGGCCTGGCCGGCCCCTGCGCCGGAAGCACTTTTGGCATCGGTGGTCGGGCCGGAGCCTGAGGTGCCGGAAGCTTGCGTCTTGGAGCCATCACTCACACTGGCGGAGCTTGGACTGGTGGATACTGAAGCGAGACTGCTGACGTTAGTGATCATGTCAAATATCCAATTCCGGTATAGATCTTAATTGATCGGCGCTTCAGCCGATTACTTTAACGCGTTATCGACCTTACTGAACTTGGTTACAACGACGGACCGATTCAGCGCCAAGGCCTCGAAAAGACGTTGACCAGGCTTCCATCAGGATCACGCAGCAATACCGAAGTGTTGCCCCATGGCATGACCGTCACCGGCATCACCACGTCTGCACGACCGATACGCAGCAGGGCAGCCTCGACATCCTCCACTTGAAACTCCAGGATCGCCGAACGGTTGCTGGCGGCCACTGCCAAGCCATCGTTATGAAGGCGGATCAGGCGCTCATCGACTATGGCCAGGACCACGCCGTCGAGGTGAATTTCAGCGAACCCGTCAGCCAGATGCCTTGGCTCGACGGTCGTGAGGTTTTGATAGAACTGAACGAGCCGTTCAACGTGGTTGGTAACGAGACGAACAGACGAGAATTTCATTATTTGACCTGGCGGGAGTGAGAGAGCTCACCTTAGTTCAAGCCTGTGTCAGTTCCTGACAGGAGTGTTTCGCCAGAGCGCTCCCACTTTACGAAAAAACCGGTTCTGCCCGGGCGCGAAGTCCTGCGGCAATCATCAGGATAATGGCCGGGACGATCACCACGCTGGCCGACAGCATCGCCCCCTTGAACCCCGCCACATCCAGCGCACCGCCACCGATAATCACACCCAGCCCGATCGCGCTGTTGAGCACAGCTGTGTGGATGGCGGTCGCAGGCACCATGTGATCACCGGCGATCCTCAAGACCCAGGTCTGCAGACCGGTAAACAAAGCGGAAATGGCCACGCCCCAGACCACCAGCAGGATAACCACGGGCACGAGACCGAGTGGCGGGCCATAAATACCCAAGGTCACCAACGCCAATGCCATCGCAACCAACGCCAGCAAAATGAACGCTTTCAAGTAGCGATCAATCAACAGCGCACTCAAGAGGTTGCCCAGGAAACCCGAGGCCCCGAAGGCAAACAGCAACACCGCAATCATGTACGAGGTAATTCCAGGCACCTGGCCAATAAACGGCTCGACAAAGGTGTAGGCGCCAAAATGCGCGGCCGCCGTCAGGCCCGTGATGACGTAGGTGATCAAGAGGTCCTTGCGCCGCAGCACCACCGCAAACCCCAGACCTTTGGCCAGCGAGGGAATATGCAGGGAAGGCAGCACCAGGGCGATCGCACCGGCGCTGGCGACACACATCACGGCGAGGCACACAAAAGCCGTGCGCCAACCATCGTATTGGCCCACCAGATTAATCAGCGGTACGCCCATGACCGTGGCGATCGTGATGCCGCCCAGCACAATCGAGGTGGCCAGTCCCACGCGGTGCGACGGCACGATATGCGCGGCGGTGGCTGCCACGATGGCCCAGAACACGCCATGGGCCAATGCGCCGACGGCGCGGGCACCGAGCAGAGAGGAAAATTCAGGGGATAACGCTGCCAGGCCGTTTGATAAGGCCAGTATCAACATCAACGCAATCAGCAGCGCCTTGCGGGGAACCCGGCGGTTCAACCAGTTGGATAGCAAGCCGCTGACCGCCCCGATCCAGGCGTATAGCGTTACGGTCAGCCCGACGGTAGACGGGGCTTGATCCAGGTCGGCGGATATTTGCGACAGCAAACCAATGGGGGCGAACTCGGAAGTCACCATGGTAAAGGAGGCGATGCACAGCACACTGACTGCACACCATACCCGCAAGGCTGAATTGATCACCGGCAATGTCCGTCCCTGTTCATGGCTGAGTCGTCGTGACTCCACCTCGCGCGTCGCTCACTGAGACCGGCTAGTTATCGGGATTCCAAACGACGGCCTGTGCCACGACAACGTATTCGCCGTTAAAAGTTGCCGCTGGCGAACCATAAAGCTGGTAGCCCAGAGCAAGGGCCTCAGAGACGCGGTGACAGAAGGAGGCATCGTCCTTGCCTGTCAGAATCCGATAGGTGGGTAAGCCTTCAGGAGGAGAATGCTGCATGGGGGCACCTGCTGGAACAATTGAAGAAAACCACTGGGCAATCTATATCAGTCGATGATCACATCGCGACCCTCGGCCTTTAAACGGGCGAGGTTGTCCTTCATCTGCTGCAACCGCTCAGGCGGATGTCCTTGCCACTTCGTCACCTCAGCCACCACCCGCAACGGATCGCCGGAGCGATAGGACAGCGTGGGGTTGCCGGGAAACTTCTTATCCGTCACGTTGGGATCATCCATGATTGGCCCCGTTGGCTCCACGACATAAATCCGTTCCCGCTCACTGCCAAGCGCCAGCTCAGCGCCCCAGATGGCGGCATCCAGGGTGCCCGCGAAGTAGACCCACGACAGTGGTTTACCTTGCGTGAAATTGGAGGGGTAGCCGACGCGGATCAGATCGCCCGGTTCCAGATCGGCCCGGGTGCCGTGAAAGAACTGACGGGTAAACATGCCAGCGGTGTTTGACATGGGCTCGCTGCTCCGAGGATGAATTACAAAATCACTAAGGGTTGCACGGAACCCAGTGGCGGTGAACTGGCCCGGCGCTTGATCGCCAGGCCAGAGGGCTGAGTTAAAGCAGTACAGTGGAAAGCATACCCAAGGCTCCCAGGACGAACCCGATGAGTGCACCACGCCCTGGTGCCTCATGGAACAGCGACCAGACCACCACGGGTTCAAGCAGCAGCAAAGAGGTGACTGAGACCACGGTGACGATCCAGATATCACCGACAGCCATGTACCCCAGCCAATACGCACCCAGCAGGCAAAGCCCGGCAAAACACATGATCACAACGGGAATGACGAACCCTTCCCAGGAGCTAGTCCCTGTCTGGGCAAGCTTGGCGGTTACCACCTCACTGTAGATTGCACAAAACTCACCGAGCACCATCAACCCTAGAGCAGAAACTCCGAGTAGTTCTTTGGACATATCAAAAACTCCTTCGTATTCAACGCAATATTTTTCAGCTCCCAGCGAGCGATGCCGCTGTCCAGGAGTGTGTTGCAGTGATACGAAGCAGCCTTGAACAGGCCTGAATTACCGAAGTGCTTTTCCATGCTCATGTCCTTCAAAGGGTGTGAGTCTCTCAGCGCCCGGATGAGGGCACTCGTGGCGATCATACGTTCCGTTAGACACTGCGAACAACCCGGGCACCATAAGCAAGGGTATAGGGTTCTCAAAGACACCAAAGGAAGATCAATTACGCAGCTCTCTACTTTGTAGCCAGGTACTTATGGCCTCAACGAGCTCTGCCTTGCACTCCACTGGAAGCCAATGCCCGCCAGGCACGCTCGTCACGCTGAGATCTGCGCAGGCCGCACGCATGGGGCCGCCCAACCGATTGCCCGTGATGGTATTCATCTGGTCGTAATCGCCGTTCACAAACAGCACGGGCAATGACAGGCGTCCGCCGTTGGGCGCTCGTTGGGCGTAATCGATGTTGGCATCGTCGTTCAGATACCAAGCGCAGGGCGCGCCAAAACCATGCTCTTCGAACGTCCGCACCAGCACAGCGAAGTCCGCCTCTGGCCAAAGTGCGGGGTCTGGTTGGGTGGGTGGGGCTCGGTGCGCTTCGCCAAACCGCCCGCCTTTTCTGGTCACTTCGGCATTGGATGCAACCTTGCCGATGCTCGCGGGGTCGCCTGGCCGATAAATCGACGCCAGCGAGGCGGCTTTGTCCGCATCAAGATCCGCCACGGCGGACGCAAAGTGCGTGTTGTAGTAGCGGTAATAGTCCCATTGACCGTCTGGATACTGGTCCGCCGGGTAGATCCCTCGATCAACCAGCGGGACCAGCGTCGCCAGCGCATTCGTGGAGGGGAAGTACGGGACCGAAATCAGCACAACGCCGCGGCTGCGCTGAGGTTCATGCGCGACCAATTCACCCGCCACAACGCTGCCCCAATCATGGCCTACCCAGATTGCGGGCATTCCACCGAGGTGGTCATGAAGTTCTGCCATGTCTGCCACGATGTTTTCAATCGTGTACGCATTGAGGGCGGCTGGCGCAGAAGAGCCACCATAGCCGCGCATGTCGGGTGCGACGCAATGCCAGCCTTGGGCAGCGAACGCGTCCATCTGCGCACGCCAGATCAGACTGAGCTCAGGCCAACCGTGCAGGAACACCATCAATGGGCCATCGGCAGGCCCCTGCTCTACATAATGCGTCGTATGACGGGGCGTGCTGAAAACGCGTGAACTGAGCTTGGAAGTGGACATAGGGTCTCCTCATGCTAGGCCGGCCGCAACCAGACCCAACACGGCATATCTTGTTACAACCATTCGCCCGCGGGCACTGCCCTTGGAGAACTTGAAACTCTCACTCTAGTCCTAATGCCAGGCGTGCTTAAACCGTGAGCGCCTGCTGACAACCCATAGAGGTTCAAAAAATGAAAATGACACTACCCGCCCTGGTTCTGGGTGCCCTCATTTCGCAAGGCGCAATGGCCGCCGGAGATGGCACCGCCGCTCTTGGAGGCGGCGTTGGTGGTGCACTTGGCAATATCGTAGGTCAACAGCTCGGCGGCTCAACGGGCGCGGCGGTAGGCGCAGGCGTAGGGGGTGCTGCTGGCAGTGCTGTCGGCGCTCAAAGAGGCAACAGAGCGGAAGCCGCGTTAGGTGGCGGTATCGGATCGGCTGGCGGGTCACTTGTTGGTAATCGCCTCGGCGGCGCCACTGGCTCGACGATCGGTGCAGGTCTCGGCGGCGCCGCGGGTGGCGCGCTGGGAAACAACCTGGCGGACGATGAGAGCAATCATCGATCTGATGGCAAGAAGCACAATGGCAAAAACAAGCATAAACACAAGAACAAACATCGTTAGTTTCTGACGCTATTACCTCGAAGCCCGGCCCAGCGCCGGGCTTCTTATTTCTGGCGCCAAAAACGAAAAAGCCCAGCAATCGCGCTGGGCTTAGATATGGAAACCGGGTAAAAAATATGAGCCTTGCTACTTAACCCTTGCAAAGCTTCTGTGGCGACTCCGTGCCACCAAGTTTTTTCGGCCATGCAATCGGCAGGTTAGGAACAGAGATAAGCTCGACGACGCCAAACATGCACATAATCGCCGCATTTCCATCCGCGTTGGGTGCGCTGCTGAGTCCGACCAGAATCTCGTAGTCTTTCCCGGGCTCCAGCTTGAATACTTTCGCCTGGCCAGGGCACACAGCGTAAGTGCTGCCGTAGCTGCCGGCCGACGCACCTAATGTCGCAACCTGAAAGGGTGCATCTGTTTTAACGCGGTACTCAGCCACAATCTCCGTGTACAAGCCTTCGGCCATCCGAACGGCTCCGATGTACTGCTGAAGCTTGGGTGAAACCCTTCCCGGCATTCCAAGACTGGCCGGCTTAAGTGGGTACTGAGGGTAGTTGATGCTCGGCTGTCCGTCCTCAGAGAAGCGACCCGCTTCAGCCATTTTGTGGCGAGTATTCGGGGCACAGCTGCCAGTTACGCTGTCGCCAAACACATTAGAGTTGGTGATCACACGAACTCGGGCCGTATTGTCGGCCTGAGGTGGGTCGACATAGGGAACAGAGGGGATCCCGCCACAACCAGCAAGGGCGACGGACGAAACAAACAGGAGCAACCAGGTATTACGCATCTACTACATCCTTGTGTTTACCTAAGATCCATCGTGTGCGAACCAGACTAAAAAAGCCTGACTGGGCATCCGCCAACTCAGTGAGCTGCGAATCAACATGTGAAATTGCGGAGCGGAAACAAAAAGGACCTGCCTGATAAATCATGCAAGTCCTTGAATATGATGGTGCCCGAAGCCGGAATCGAACCGGCACGCCCTTACGAGCGGGGGATTTTAAGTCCCATGCGTCTACCAGTTTCGCCATTCGGGCGGTAGCGCTATACAGCGAGCCAAGCAGCTTCAAAAGCCCTTGAGCGTTGCAGCAGGCTAGGGAATATATAGATCCAGCCCCCTCGATGCAAGGTCGGGCGCGGGCTTTTTCAAACAAACAAGCGGCTCCCCGGCAAACAAAAAAGCTCGCCAGATCAGTGATCTACAGATTTCAGCCGCAGTGTTGAGCAATAGCAGCGCCGGCCGCTTCGGCCCCCACCGCGCGCGTCCCCAGGCGCATCAGGAAAAATAAGTCATGACCGCAATGACCACTGAAACCCAAACCAGGGTCATCAAAAACGACAGCGCAGCCAATGTTTTACCCATTTGCCTACTCGCCCCGATGAAAATCGCTTCAGTGAATCAACTCTTTTGCCTTCTCCAGGCACTCGGTGGCGCTGTCCGTGCCTCGGCCGCCTTGGCTGAAGCGGCGTTGCCATCGTCAGCGCGATTGCCGGTGATGACAAACAACACATCGACACCGACCTTGGCAACCGCCGCCAGGTAATCTGCCCGTGGAAAACGCACGCCGTTTTCATAACGCCCCTGGGCATTGGTCTCAACGCCTCCGACCTTGCCCAGCGCCGCTTGAGAATAGCCAAGCCTGACACGCTCTGCCTTTAACCTCGCCCCAATGCTCATAAACAACCTCCTTTGTGGGATCGTGGATACGATACTGCGCACAAAAGGTTAGTTCCTTGACCGAACTGAGCCGCTATTTATTGCCTGATCCTAGAAAACCATCACCCCTTGTTATCCGGCACCTGCGGCGCCGGGGAGCATCTGATACGCTTTTTTCTTGTGCATCTGACCCTGTATCGAAACCCGTCCTGCCCTGACAATACACCCACTCCCGACACGCCCGTGGAGCCCGACAGGAACCGTCCTGCCGGCCCGTTCATTTCGGAGGCCTTATGGCTAAGATGGCATTTTTCCTGTTCGGTTTTCTTGCGCTGACCATCGCGATTGGTCTGCTTGCCACCATCTCACCGGTCTAGTATCCACCCCGCCGCCTGCGCTCAGAGGTCGTTTCAGCCGGCAAAAAACATCGGATACAACGACACCACCAACAACCCCGCCATCGACCAGTTGAACAGCCGCAACCAGCGCGGCTCGCGCAACACATTGCGCAAGCCGCTGCCACAGCCGGCCCATACACAAACGCTGGGCAGGTTCACCAAGGCAAACACCGCAGCAATCAACAGCACATTGGTGACATAACCGTCGGCAGGCGTGTAGGTGGTTATCGCGCCCAGCGCCATGACCCAGGCCTTGGGGTTGACCCACTGGAATGCCGCCGCGCCGAGAAAAGTCATGGGTTTGCGCTTGTCATCGGTGTCATCGGACATCGCGCTGGAGGTTGCAATCTTCCACGCCAGGTACAGCAAATACGCCGCCCCCACATAGCGCAATACGGTGTAGGCCCACGGCAACGCCTTGAATACCTCACCCAGCCCCAAGCCCACGGCGATCACCAACACCATGAAGCCAATGCTGATCCCCAGTGCATGGGGAATCGAGCGAATAAAACCGAAGTTCACCCCGGACGCCAGCAACATGGTGTTATTGGGACCTGGGGTGATTGAGGACACAAAGGCGAACAGCGCAAAGGCTGACAACAGGCTTGAAGACATAAGCATGGCGCGACATCCGAACGAGTACTGTGGCCGTGACAGTAGAACGTTGCGCCAGCCTGCGCCCCGTACAGCTACGGGTAGATAGAGGCATACACTTCGTCAGCCCCCCCAACAACCGCCTTCGAACCAAACTGCCATTGGTTTGCCTTCATTGATCGGTATACTTGCGCCCTCCTCTGCACCCTGTGCTGAACACATCCTGAAAGGACACTCGATGAGCAACTACCTCGACCGCGCGCTGACGGGCCTGCGGACCCTGGGCATCAATCTTCTGCAGCCGGTTCCAGACGCACCGGTACTGGTATTGCTGGACCGCGTTGCCCAGTACGACACCGCCAAAGTCACTGCTATCGCTGCCGTGCTGCAACAGTCGACCACCTTCAACAGCGTGGTTCGCGAACAGATTGCCGGCATGGATATCTCCACACGTTTCATGGACATCACCCAGAGCTTCACCTCGATTCGCGAAGACGCCGCCGCCATGGCCGGCTGGATGGATGACGGGCGCCTGGATACGCTGGAGAAGCTCAAGCTGAGCTGGATGAACCTGCGTCGTGGCTCGATCCCCAGCCGCTTCAGCGAGATCCGTGAAAACTACCTGCAGGTGTGCAAGTCGGCCAATGACCAGATCTCCCGGGAAACGGTGATTCTGGAAGCCTACCTGGACTTCCGCATGGCCATGAAGGCGGCCGAGGTCGATGCCCAACAAGTGCTCGCCCTGGCCGGCCAGGTCCTGGAGCAGCGTACCCAGGCCTTGAACGAGGCCAACGCCCAAGTCACGGCTGCCGAAGCCCTGGCGCCGGCCGAGCGCGCGGCCCTGGAGTTGCGTCGCGATGAAGCCGTACGCGCGCTGCAGGACGAAGACAAGCGCTACCAGATCGTCAAGGACATCGCCGATGACCTCAAGGTCGGCTACAACACGGCCGAAATGGTCTTCGCCCGGATCAACCAGGTGCATGTGATCAAGGAGCGCCAATACCAGCGCATGGTCTCGTTCTTCTCCACCAACGAAGTGGTGTTAACCGGCCTCGCGGTGTCGTTCACCAGTAACAGTGGCCTGGCCGAAGCCACCAACACGCTGAATGCCACCACCGACGGCATCAGCAAGGGCCTTGAAGCCCTGGGCAGCACCGGCAACACCCAATTGGAAGCGGCGGTCAAGGCCAGCTATGGCTCCACCATCAAGGTCGACTCGGTGCGCGCCCTGGCCGAAGCCACCCTGAGCTTCCAGACTGACATGCACGGCCTGACGGAAACCTACCGCGCTGAATCCAGCAACGCGTCCCGTGACATCGCCGAAGCCGTCGAAGAGGCCAAACGCAAGTTCGCCGCATTGCTGACAAAGGCCGCTTGATGAGCGACATTCTTCTCTCCGAGCAACTCGGCGCGATGGCGCGGGTGGATCAACTGCGCCACCAGCAGATGGCGGTTGAAAAGGACTTGAGCCTGCCCCAACGCCGTGCCGAAGTGGCGGCGCGCATCCGCGAGTATTACCAGAACAACGGCATTCAATTTACCGAAGCGCAGATCGACCAGGGCGTGCGCGAATTCTTTTCCAAACGCCTGGTGTTCGAGGCCCCGGAACTGAGTGCGCGTGACCGTTTCTGGAGCAACGTACTGCTCAGGCGGCATCGCGGCATACTCGTCATCCAGCTCATCGCGGTCACGTTGCTGGTGGTGCAATGCAGCCGGGTGATGGTCGCCAGACACGAAATCCTAGAAGCTCAAAGAGCGGCCATCGCCGTCGAGACGAACGCGGCACAAAAACAATCAGACATCGCCCACCTGAAGGCTCGCCTGAGCGCCGTGCAACAGGACCCGGCCTACATTGAGGGCGGCGACCTGTTCAGTGCCCTGCCCCGCCTGAATACCAAGGCCGAACATGCCCTGGCCATGGTCGATACCTCCGGGGTCGATTACGCCAGTGAGCAGATCGGCGTGCTGGAGGCGTTTTTGGCCAAGGTCAAGGCAGTCCAGCCGATGACCGATCAGCTCAACGAGTTGACTCGCAAGGTCGCCGACATTCACTTGCCCGCCGCCGACAGTAAAGCGACGCGGGGCATGCAGGCCGAATTGGTCATGATCAAAGACCTCATCGGGAAATTCGAAATCGAAAAAGCCGGCGGCCAACTCAGGGCCCTGCGTGCCAACATCGAACTGATCCCCAAGGAGGTGACCATTCGGGTTGTCGACCGGCCCGGCACGCCGTCCGGTGTCGAGCGCTGCTACGACAAGGCGCTGTGTAATTCCAATCCTGGTTCGACCCAGGGCAAGAGCTGGTATTTGGTTGTCGAAGCCGTCGACCTGTCGGACAGGCCGGTGCTGCTGCCCACCGTCAGCAGTGAGACCGGCACCGGCGCCTGGGCCAGCCAGTTCGCTGTGCGGGTACCGCAGGCCGAATACCTGAAGGTCAAGGCCGACAAACTCGACGACGGCCACCTGACCCACCGTGTCGTCGGCCGCAAGCCGGCCGGCAGGATGGAAGTCACCTACTTGAGCCAACGGACCACCGACCCGCTCGAAACGATATTGGAGTGGTGAAGACATGACGCCTGACACCCTGATCGGCATCACCGAACGTAACTCCCGCAACGCCGAATTGATGATGCGCACGGCCGAGCAACACCTGTCTGAACTGCTCGGCGAGCAACTGGCGCTGGAGCAGGACATTACCCAGCGCCTGGGTAAAATCGCGGCCCTGCACCTGGACCAGGGCAACACGCAGAACGAGCAAGTCGCCGCCGCCCTGAACCTGCGCCAACAGTCCCAGGACCTGCTCCACCAGCAACTGTGCGACGCTGAGCAGGCCGTGGCCCAGGCGCTGGCGGGCAAGGAAAAACTGCAAGCGCGAGCCGATACCCTCGACCAGCAAGCCCGGCAATCCCTGGAACAAAACCCTGACTACGCCCGCCAGGTCGAGCAACTGGACCTGGCCCAGGCCGCCCACCGAGAACACGTCAGCGGTTATGAAGACCTGCGCCAGGAGTGCGCACTGAAGCGTCCGACCTTTGATACCAACCTGGTCTACGTCTACCTGCGCGGACACGCCTTCGGCACCGACCAATACCGGCGCAACCGCCTGAACCGCTGGATGGACAACTGGCTGGCGACCAAGGTGAACTACCTCGTCAACCGCAAGAACGAGCTGAGCCTGATCGCCCTTGGTGAGCGAAACGAGGCCTTGCAGGCCGAGCGCATCGCCCTAATCAGCACCTTGAGCGCAAGTGTCGATACGCAACTCGTTCAGGCACGTGACCAGCACGGACAGGCCTCAATACAACCCGAGCTCGATACCCTTCAACGCGTGGTCGACAACGCCAAGCGCCAGGCCAATGCCATCCAGGAAAAACTCGGCAGCTACTCACGCAACGAAGACCCGCAGTACCAGCGCGCTCGGCAGTTGCTCACTAACCAGTTGAAAACCCAGAGCATTGGCGAATTGATCGACCTGGCCAGCCACACCCCGGGCGACGCCGACGACCTGATCGTCGAGCAGCTGCAAACCCTGAACCTGCGCTTGAAAGCGGTGGTACAGCAGTTGGCGGAGACCCAGGAAGAAGCCGTGGTGCACCAGAGCAGCTACCAGCGTGCCAAAGACCTGGAGCGCAAAGTTCGCAACGATGCCTTTACCGGCCGCGATGTTTACTTTGACCTGTCGACTGACTTCGAGCGTCTGGTAGAGAGCTACATGACCCAGGGCGCAACCCTTGGCCAGGTTGTGGATGTGCTAAGCCGGGGCCTTAAAATCGTGCGCCGCAGCCAGGTAGCGGCAGGGGCGACGCGAGGCTATGTCAGCGCATCAATCAGCCCTGTCGTCCTAGGCGTCGCCACCGTCGAAAGCAGCAATAACAACACAGCCAGCTTTTCGACGTCAGGCAGTACAGGCGGCGGCAGCTTCAGGACGACCGACAGCTTCTAGCCTGGCGCGAAGCAAATCCGGGACTTCCTCGTTGCTAGCTGTCAGACAACGAGGAAGTGATCTGCGCAATCGCATCCTGATCCAGCCCGTCCAGCGTGCGGTAGTGGTTGATGATCAACGTCTCCTTATCACTCAGGGTGGCCTGGTTGATAACCGCCCTCTCCCCCGTCAACACGTAAAGCACGTCCACGCCTTTATGCCGGAGGGCAATCAGGTAATCGGTCTTGGGCGCCCGCGCGCCACTTTCGTAGTGCACCTGAGCATTCGCACCCACACCGCCAATCGCACCAAACTCCTGTTGGGAGAGCCCCAGGATCTTGCGTTCTTCTTTCAGGCGGATGCCGAGTTTATCGTCCATGGTGGGTACCTCAATAAACGTGTTTAACACCCACCATACGCTTATGTGCCGGAGCGGGGTCCATTCATTCGGAAGGGTTACCAGCAGACAATATTCATCAGGGTTCACGTGACGTCAGCGGCGAGCCGACTTACCTTGGCCACCCGCCCCTCTTGCTGGTGCAGAACGTGCTAAAGACCGCCACCCTTGCCGCCGGGTTTATCTGCCTGTCGATGCTGCCCGCTGCCCAGGCGAGTGATGGGTTCTACGTCAACCCGCAGTCCACCGCCGCACAGTGGGTCCAGCAGCACCCCGATACGCCTGCCACTGCAAGGATCCGCTCAACCATTGCCGAGGTGCCCAGTGCCCTGTGGCTGACCGGCACCAGCCAGGCTGCGGGCACGCTCCCGACTCGAGTCAATCGTTACGTATCGGCCGCTGCCGGCGCGGATAGAACGCCGATCCTGGTGGCCTACAACTTGCCCCATCGCGACTGCAGCGGCGGCGCGTCTGCAGGGGGTGCGCCGAATGCGACAGCGTACCGGGCCTGGATAGACCAACTGATCAACGGTATTGGAGACAAGCCTGCGGTGGTTATTCTGGAACCGGATGCACTGGCCGATATGCAGTGCCTGGACAAGGACAAACGCTCCGAGCGGCTGGAGCTGTTAAATTACGCCATGTCGGGGCTCAAGCAGCGCGCACACCATGCGGATGTTTATCTGGACGCCGGCAATCCAGGCTGGAAATCCCCAGGCGCCATGGCCGAGGCGTTGAATGCAGCCGGTGTGAAACAGGCCCGCGGGTTTGCCCTGAATATTGCCAACTTCTACACCCTCGCCCAGGTGCGCAGCTACGGTGAAGCGATCAATGCCAGGCTGTTAAGCGAATACACCTATACAAAAGCCATCGCGGTAGACACCAGCCGCAACGGCAATGGCGCAACGCCTGGTGACTGGTGCAACCCCAGGGGTCGCAAGATCGGTATGACACCGCAAGTGCTGTCGCCACAGTTGGTTGCCCTATGGATCAAGCTTCCGGGCAACTCGGACGGGGCGTCTTCGACCAAAACCGATTGTCACGGCGGCCCGGCGGCAGGCACGTTCAGCCCCGAACTGGCGTTGCGCCTGATTGATGGGAACTAAGAGCGCCCCTTGCATCGCGCTGCTCCATTGCCCAGGATGGCCCTCTTGAGCTCAACACCGGCAAGGAAGCATCACGTTACCGAGGCCGAACGAACATGACGCTCCCTGAAAATAACCCGTTGAAGACAGAGGAGTATCAGCGCCAGGCGAATCTCTGGTACTGGCTTCCCCTTGGTTTATTGGTGGTTTTTTTAACGATGACTTCGATCATTTTCCTGGGGGCAAACCCACCAGAATGGATGTTTGTCGCCCTCAACGTTGGCTGGGCCATCGTTGCGTTAACGCTGCTGATGCGGCTATCGGGTGTGTACTGCGCCAAGTGAGGCAGCACGGCGCGTCGCCCTCCTGGTACTTCGTCTCGAATAGATGCTCGTCTTAAAAACCCATCAATGTGCGAGAAACAACGTGAAACAACTCACATTTATGGCGTTCCGCTGTTGAAGGTCAAAAATCGACCAAATATATTTCGCTGCACCCGAGCGCTCACCTCTATACGGATATTGTTCTGCGCTTGCTCGGGCCCCCGGATCTGCGCAGGCAATAAAACATTGAGGTTTGCCATGCGCCTTTCCAGACTCGCACCCGCCGCCGCCCTGTTCAGCCTGTTCACCCTCACCGCCCAAGCCGCCGACCTGTCAGCCCTCACGGGCGCCCTGTCATCTGCCCTGGGTGGCGCCAGCAACAGCAACAACACCGTCAACGCCAATAACGCCAACTGCCAACAACAGATCCGCGATCTGCAGACAAATATCAACGCGGCCAATGCCAAGGGCGATACCTTGCGCGCGACCGCGTTCCAGGCGGCGCTGACACAAACCAACAAAAGCTGCAGCAACAGCACCTACAACGCTCAGGCGCAGGTGGACACCAATCCCCAACGCCAGCAAAACGTGAACAAGGCTGCGGATGCGATCAACGCGATTGGCGGGCTCTTCAAGTAAGTCGGGATACCCAGTAAAAGGCCCGCGATCGCGGGCTTTTTTCTACCGCCGCACTTTGCAAAAGACGATAAAAAACCCGTAGACGTTAATCTGCGGGGTTATTTAGCGTGCGGGACATAATCAGATAAATCCGTCCCCTTGACCTTGCTTCCCCTGTTTAAAATCTTCTCGGCTTTTTAAGGGCCAGCAAGGCAAATCGCTTTAACTTGCGGGACGTTTCCTAGAGAATCTTTCGGCCTTGTGCCCGCTGGAATCGCTGGCTAGTCTTCGCTCCGTCGCTGCATATCAGCGACCGGGTGTGGAAACCTGGAAATCAGTGGGCGCCAAGCGCCAGCACCATAATCGTTGTCGGCGTTTTTTTCGTCAGCGTTCTATGGCGGCTGTACGTGGGCAGACTTCGGTCTGGCCGGGTCCTACTGTCCGGTTTTCCACCCTGCGTATAGCTGCCACCCTCTGTCGTGTGGAAACGACATTAGGTGGCTCCCCCCTCAGTAGGAGCTTATGCATGGACAAGATCGTTCCAGACCCACCTCGTACCACCCGGGACCGCGAAGCTTTTGATCGCGCCTTGAGTCACTACCTCCAACCCGACCCCGTCTCCCACCCAATATTTACCGTTCACCAAGACGTCAGCTTTGAAGACGCAATCGCTCAAATCTCTGAATTGCTGCGCTGTGCAGCCGCAACGGCTGAAGGTGCTGTGCAGGGATCAACAGGAGAAAACCGGGGCATGGCGTGTTCCACCGTTCACCTGATAGACATGGCTAGAACGTTGGCAGATCAGGCGTTGGATTGTTTAAAACCGCGCTAAAACAAAAAGCATGGGGGCTGAACTAACCGAAATAAATCAGTCCCCTTTACCCGGAATCCTGATCGCCGAGCGCCTCGGCATGACGGTTGCGAATGCCCATGATCTGGCAGCGAGCGCTAGTGAATCGGCGGCACCGGTACATCCAGAGGTTTTTCGGGGGAGTTTAGGAAAGAGTTCCAAGCCTCGAACGCATCGTGATGGCGTAGAGTCGCGGCGTCCCAATCGGCCCCCGCTACTTCCTTTGCGCAAACCATCATCATCATTTTGCTGGTGGCTGCGTCGAGTTCGATTAAGAGCTGGTGAGATTTGAACCTGAAGTCATCTAATCCGCTCATACATTCGCCTTGCGACAGGTCTAGCCGGAAATTCCGTGTTGTACCCGTCTAACTGAGGACAAAGCGTTGATGCCAAACGTTCCGTAGCGTAGACGAGCTACCGCTTCGCTTGATGTGAGCCCGCTCTGGGAAGCCTCTCGGGCTTCGATGTGGTGATTGACCGAGTAGCACTCGGGGCTTTTAGCCTTGCCAAATCAAGGCCCCTCGCCAGAGCCTCCGTCATGGTTTCGCCGGGCGCCTGAAGTACGGCGGGCACTGCGTCTACTGCTGGGTGCTGCTGGGTGAAAAGTGGCACGTGAAAAGCCTCAACCTCTAACCCAACAAAATAGAAAAGTGTTGGTACGCCTACCCAAAGGTTTTGGTACGCGTACCTTTTCCAGCGCCCAATAAAAAACCCCGTAGACGTTAATCTACGGGGTTTCTAAGAGTGGAGGCCGAGGTCGGAATCGAACCGGCGTAGGCGGATTTGCAATCCGCTGCATAACCATTTTGCTACTCGGCCTCAAACGATCAATGCCTTACAACCGACATTCACCGCATACAAACTTGAGTGGGCTATGTGAAGCTTGCCTCTACTCTATCTCATTGAAAACATTGAAGTTTTTAATGCTTCAGCGCGTTCGATGGGCGCAATTATGTACTCATTTGCCAGGGCTTGCAACCCCTTGATTTCAAAAAATATTCTCTCAAGGGGCATCAATTCCCGGTGGGCTACCCTACCGCCCGGCTTCTTCCTTGTCACGGATAACCTGCAATTGGTACTGCGGGTCCGCCTTGATCTGCTGTTCGGTAAACGGCAGCGGGCTGAGCTTTTTCTCGGAAAACGCCTGGGTCTGGTCCTTGTAGTATTTCGACGCCGGGTCGCTGGACAGGGAGAACGCCAGTACGCCTTCGGCATTGGGGCCCTTCTCATCGAAGGTCACGATCTGCAAGTAGCTGCTGCCACTGACCACTTCGCGCTTGCCGTCAGCCCTTGGCACGCGTTGCATGGCGTTGTACACGCCGAGCTCTTGCGGCCCGCCATGGATCGGGGTTTGGCCCGAGACCTGGATGTCACCCCAGCGGCTGTCAGCGGTGAGGCCACGTTTGGCTACGTCGGCGGCTGACGCAAGCATCGCGTCATGCAGCGCCTTGGCCACGCCTGCGCGTTCAATCGCCAGCCCACGAGGTGTGGTCAGTGGTTGTGCCGGGTCAAACCCCACTTTCCATGCATCGGGTGCTTGTGCGAGTTGCTCCGCCAGGTTGATGAAGTGCACCAGGCCTACGCCGCTGTCGAGGTTGGCGCGCTGGTCCCAGTTTTTCAGGCTGTCGCACACCGACTTCACGGCGGCGTCAGCACCCGCGCAGTACTTGAGCAGGTCCGGCATGACTTGGCTGGCGAGATACACCTGGTTGTCCATGACCATGTTCTGCAAGTCGGCGACCTTGATCGGTTGCTTGTCGAGTTCCTGCAAGCGCTGCAAGGCAAAACGGGCACGTGGGCCCAAGCCGATTTTCTCCTGGCTGATCACCGGCGAGAATCCAGTCAGCGGCGCCTTGGGGTTGACCAGCCACGCTGAGTCATTGGAGTGCTGTACGTAGTCGGTGCGCTGCAGTTGTGGCAGTTGATCGGCCGGGAAGATCCCGGTTTGGGCGGCACGCGGGTCTATGTCCCAGGCGCAGGCGCTGCGGGAACCGTCGAGCATGATGAATTGCAGGCCAACCCGGGGATCACTGCACTGCGCGAGTTTTTTCGCGCTGACGTTCGGTACCACCGACAGGTTCATGTACAGGCTCTGGCCCTGGTCGTCCGCCGCCAGGGTGTTGACCCACGGGATACCCTGCAGGGTGTGCACCGAGGCTTGCAGCTCCTTGAGGTTGGCGGCGCGGTTCATCGCGTACCACTGTTGCAGAACACGGTCGTTACCCAGGTTGGCGTCCCGCAGGCTGAAGGCATATTTGTTGTCCCAGTCGAGCTTGCCCGGCCATTGCACCACCGGGCCGAACTGCGAGCTGTAGACCGTGCGGGACTCTTCCTGGGTGCTGCCGTCGGCGGCTTTGACTGCCACTTTGATGCTGGTTTTATCCATGGGTACGGATTTGCCATCCAGCAGATAGCGGGTCGGGTTTTCCGGATCCAGGGTCAGGCGGTACAGGGTGAAGTGCTTGGAGGTATCAACGGTGTGCGTCCAGGCCACGTGCTTGTTGAAGCCGATATTGATCACCGGCAGGCCCGGCAAGGCGGCGCCCATTACATCCAGCTGACCGGGAATGGTCAGGTGCATCTCGTAGAAACGCATGCCGCCGACCCACGGAAAATGCGGATTGGCCAGCAACATGCCGCGGCCGTTGAACGAACGGTCACGCCCCACCGCCACTGCGTTGCTGCCGCGATCCAGGGCGAAACGCTGTTGATTGGCTGCGGCGACCTCAAACGCCTTGGCATCTACCTGGGCGACGGCATTCGGCGGCGTGGCACCCACCACCGCTTCGGCAAACTGCCCAACGCCACCTTCCACCAACAGCCGGCGGGTCACCTTGATCAGGTCTTCAGCCGTGATCGGCCGCACCCAGGCCGCCTGGCACTGCGCCGGCAAGCCTTGGGCGGTACGCTCCTTGAGGTAACGGTTATAGCCGGCGACATAACCTTCGATGCGCTGTTGCATCGCCGAGGGTTGCGCCTTCCAGAACGCCGCAACGGCCTCGGGTGTGTTCAGCCAGGTGAAGAACACGTCGTTGGTCAGGTTATTGCGCCCTTCCTGGGTCGTCTGCTCGGGACCAAAGTACTTGGCGCGCTCGCCGTTGACGGTCACCACTTCATTGGCCAGCAGGCACAGGTTGTCCTGGGCATAGGCATAACCGATGCCAAACCCCAGCCCACGCTCATCGTTGGCCCGGATATGCGGGACACCAAAGCTGGTACGCCGAATCTCCGCGGTGGTCTGTTGCTCCTGCACCCCCGCCGTGGCCGAAACACTCAGCCCCAGCAACGCCCCAACCACGCACGCCCTGAACAACCCGTTGGAAATAATCACGCAGACTCCACAGCCAAATTAAACACCGTGACGAGGGATAGCTTCGCCAACACCTCAGTTAAGACGTAAAAACCGGGAATAATTTAGCAGCCGCAGATGTTTATTCGGACATGTCGATATGTCTCCAGGATGTTACCGACAAAATTTCTACATCCCGCGCTTCATGATTTCGGCTGCTCGTACGTCTTATTAATTAAGAGCGCCATCATTTTCCTGATCAGGCTCTGATAAGGAGTTTTTGCATGTACAACCCGCAACTGCCCACGGAAGGACACTCATCCATGCATGACGGAGGTTTTGGCTCCGGTAACCAAGCGTTCGGCAAAGCGCCGGAACATGGCAACCAGCGCATTCGTCATTTGCTCAAGTGTTTTGGCCTGCGCACCAGCCTGATCCGGCTGAAGGTCATCGACGCCCTGCTGACTGCCGCCGACAACCGGCGCACCCTCGGCGTGCGCGGCGTGCACAGCCATTTGCTGGAGCTGGGCATTCCATTGTCATTTCTCAGCGTGCGGGAGGTGCTCAAGCGCCTGTGCACCGAAGGCGTGATTACCCTGAACGCCGACAAGAGCTACAGCCTGCACGAGCAGGCTGCCAAAGTCCTGGAAGGCCGGGCCTGACTCAGAGGTTAGGCTTGACCTTGCGGCGCATCACACCGTTGATCACCACCACAGTGACCGCTACGGCAATCGCGATGTACTGGAACGTCTTTTCGCTGATGACCCCGTTGTTCTGCAGGTAGGACAGGCCAAACATCGTCCCCAGCACCAGCAGGGAGATCAGAATCGAGTATTTCAAACGTTGCTTTTGGGTCATGGCGGGTTCCTGAAGCTAAAAAATTGTATCCACTTTGTATCGACTGCCACACCAAGCACATACCCATTGGCGGGGATGGATTGGGGTCGGCGGGGTCTCATGTTACAGGCGATGAAAAACTTTGGCTTGCCCAACGCCTGATCGAACCTGTGAGTACCCTAGAGGATTTTGAAATGCTTCGTCGAATCACACTGCTGATTCCCTTGCTGATCATGTTGAGCATGAGCGGCTGCATTATTTTCCCCCACGGCGGCGGCGGTTGGCATGACCACCGCTACTACGACGGCGGACCGGGCTATTACCATCGCTGAGGCCCTCCTCGCACATTTTCTGACAACTTGAACACCTGCGAGCGGAATGACCGTCCCTGTTTTCGACACTCAAAAAGAGCGTCTTGGAAACAGGGAGGTTTTCGCAAAGGCGTATGTCCTCAACACTCACGCAGGTGTTCCGATGATTGCTACCGCCAACCTTGCCACCCCTTTCCCGCCCGCCGACTCAGTACCCTCCCCGACCCTCGTGCCAGTGAATGACTCATCACTGCCACAAGAAACCCGTCATGAAGACCCGGCACCTGATGGGCCTCAAGCGCTGAAAACAGCTTTGGGAGACTGGCGAAACCTGCAAACGCTTGCGCACAAGCTCACTGAAACGGCTCACGGCCTGGCAAACAACGCCGACGCAACGGCAGTGTTATCGGTGCTGCAGCGCACCTCGGTGGCGATTGAGGCCGAACCGGCCTCCACCAGCCTGAAGGCATTCATTGATGGCAAAAAAATCCCCCTGCCACAGAGCAAGGCAGAACTCCTTGCCCTGGCAAACCGGCTGACGCAGCAGACCCTCGTACACCCGTTGGGCACCTTCGGCGGCGCCTTGTCCTGGCCCATACCCCCGAGCCTGGAACAACAGCGCGATATCAAGAATCTGCTGGACAACAACACGGCACGCCTCGAAGGCCTGCCATTGACCGTTCGACGCAGCGGGGCGCTGGATTACCTGATGATCGCCCAGTCGTTATCCACGGCACAGTTGCGCGATCCGGTCAGCGCCATGGAAACCCTCCTTGGCAGCCCCCGCGCCCAGGCGTTGGGCAACGCCATACGTACCGCACTCAACGGCTACCCCAGCGGTGACGGGGTGAATGACTACGTGTTGGCAGCGATCCAGCTCGGCCTGGACCCCGAGTCCATCAACGCCCCCGCCAGAAACCGCGTTGCCGGCTTTGACCTCGCCAATCCCGGCCACCGGGGCAAACCCGCGTCAACCATCATCCATGCACTAGGCAACCACCTGGAGGCCGAAGGCCGCACCGCAAACGGCAGCGGTGGCTTGGCCGCCCGGCTGCTACTGGCGCGAACAGCACCACAGTTTCTGGTCAAGGATATTCCCGAGCAGGTCGTCTACGGCAGCCAGGCCTGGGCCAACTTGTGCATCGCGGTTGCCGGGATCGAAGCGCAGACACCCAGCAAGGCGGCGAACATGACCTTTGCCCAGGTCATGAGCGCCGAGGGCGCGGCCGACAGTGCCCCGGCGTCCGCCCGCACGGCGGCACTGATCGATTGGGGCGTGGCCAATAACCTTCTCCCCGTAAAAAATGACGCGCAGTACGACCAAGAGGAAATTGACAGCACCCGCAGCCTCTTCAATGCTCAGTTGGAAAAACTCAAACAGGTCTCTGGCCTGCTGGATACCAAGCTGCCGAGCCGCAAAGAAATGGCGCTGGCCCTGCTCAAGGAAAAGTTTGGCGAAGGTGTACCGTTCGAGGAGAGAGTGCTGCGCATGGACTATAGACCTGAGATCCGCGGCGCAGCACGCTTCAGCGATCCCTATTCAATGCTCGACATCACGATGCAAGGTTTGAGGATAGAGGCCTCCGACTGGGTGGTGAGGGGGTCGCATGCCAACATCAATCTGGAAACCTTCGCTGCGTTCACCAAAAGCCGCCAATTTAACGTACCTGCCGCTTTCGACAGCCAATTCTCCAAGGCCATCGACAACTTCAAAACCGTTAAGAAATTCTCTGTCATCAACGCCATCACCCATCTCCCACTGGAAGATCAAAACAATCTCAAGCGCGGAAAACTCAACTTCTACAAAGAGAACAGCTACAAAATCAGTTTCAATCCACTGGCCGGCGATCAACTGTTCCATAGCAGCCCCAAGATTCTGGTAAAGGCCGAAAACAACCAAACCATCACGACCTATGAAATCGACACCGAAAAAGGCACGGTGAAAAGAAAGAACAACAGCATCCTTTCACGCCCGCATCAGGTCCTTTCAAACGAAATCACCAAAATAGAAGAATTTACGCCCGTCATGGGCCCCTGGAGCAGCATTCACCGTGAGCAACCGGCGAGCGCCTCTTCCGGCAACACGTTCCTGAGCGTGCGAATAGACGACCTTGCCGATGCCACCGTCCAGGCGCTTGGCCTGGACAACCCGGCGATCAAAAAACAAGCGGCCGGCAGCACACCCGCCGAAAGCAGACGAGACAGGGTTGATTCGATACAACACTTTGTCCTCGACCTTATTCCGCTGAAGTCAGCCATCGGCAACCTTCTGGACGGCAACTACAAAGACGGGCTCGTTGACCTGTCACTGGACGTGTTTGGCTTCGTGACCGCTGGCGTCGGGGCCGCGGCAAAAGTGGGGAAGACCCTCGGCACGGTAGGCTCCAGCGCCACCAAGCTACTCAACACCAGCAAGATCCTCGGGGTTGCGGCCTTGGGCGAACTCAACCCGTTGAGTGGCCTGGGCGACGTGGTGGTGGGAGCTGGGAAACTCGCACTCAAAGGCGCAGGCACCCTCGCCCAGAGCGTACAAACATTGAAAGGTACGGCAAACGGTGTTGACCTGGCGCAAGCCAGCGAGCTGTATGACGCGGCGGCCAGCGGGACGCTGAAGGTGGCCGACCGCACAGTTGAAACAAGCGCCGTGCGGCATAACGGCAAATGGTATGTCTTCGATGCCGACCGGATGCAGCCTTATGGCAGCCCGCTGGAAACATTTGATCCGGTCAGTACGCTGATGCCGCCGTCCCCCAACACTCGCCAAACCGGGAATCACCGGCACAACCCGCTGAACCGCAGTGCACGACCTGCTCTAAACCAGCCAGTTACGCTGAAAACCGATCATTTACCCACAGAAGAATATGTAAAACACATTAAAGGCGCCCCGAGTGATGCTCATTTCACGCCCAGTCGACGCCAGGCCACCAAGGATCGGTTCGAGCAGGAAATGAATGACTATTACCAACGCATGGCCAACGGTGAGATGCCCGCCCGCCCGACGATTCCCACCACTGCGGATTACGAAAAGGTACCCGACCTGCTCAGCAAGTCCCTGGACGCCTCCGATGTAGTGGTGCTGGGAGAAAATCATCGAAGCCTGTCAAGCTTCAGGACCCTGAACGACAATATGCAATTGTTTAAGGATAAAGGCGTCAAGGTCATAGGCATTGAAGGAATGTTTTACGACAAGAATATGCGCCTTGTCGATGACGGCATGGGCAAGACCGGCCCTGGCTACAGGCCTCACGATCCGAACCTGACACTGGATCACCTGATCGAAAAGTTCCAGGCCAACGGCATCGAAGTAGTGCCCCTTGATCATCCTTATCTGACACGCCATAAACACGAGCGTAACCACTACACCCAGCAGAATATAGACGAGCGAAACTTACAGCGCCTGCAGGAGTTCAATTACTACGCGGCACAAACACTGAAACAGCATAGTGGCAACGGTAAAGTGATAGCGTTAGTTGGCCGACAACATATCAACACCACCCAGAACATCCCCGGCGTGGCCGAACTGACCGGAGGCATTGGCATAGGCCTCTATGAACGAGCGGGTATGCGAGTCGGGTATGGCACCAACTCTCTGGATCCTCGGCCAGGCCCATCGGGCGCCTTGGCAGACCACAATGATATAACCGGAGACTTGCAAATTTTCGCACCCGAGTAATTTTGCCGGATGAAACAAGGCCCGGATAAACCACCCCGGGCCGTTTCCGGCGTGCTTTCAGCTGCCATGCACCCAACGCTGATGCAACCATCGCGCAAACGCATCCAGGGCAAACCCCAACAGGCCAATCAGCAGCACCATCGCCATCAGTTCCGAGTAGGCCAGCCGGTCGCGAGTGTCGAGGATGTAATAACCCAGCCCGGCACTCACCCCGAGCATCTCGCACGGCACCAGCACGATCCACAGAATGCCGATGGCCAGGCGCACGCCGGTCAGCACGTGCCCCATCACGCCGGGAATAATCACCCGGCGCAAGGTTTCCCAGCGCGTGGCGCTCAGGCTTTTGCTCAGTTGCAACCAGCGCGGATCGAGCTGACGTACACCCGCCGCCGTATTCAGCAGAATCGGCCACACTGCCGCGAACGCCAGCAGGAAGTAGATCGGCTGGTCGCCCACGCCCATCAACATCACCACGATGGGCATCCACGACAGCGGCGAGATCATCCGCAGAAACTGGAACGCCGGCGTGGTCGCCGCCTCCAGCTTGCGCGAACTGCCCACCAGCAAGCCCAACGGCACACCAATCAGCAACGCCAGCAACAGCCCGACGAAGATCCGCTTGAGGCTCACGGCGATGTTCAGGTACAGCTCGCTGCGACCCAGCAATTCCCAGAGGCTGGTGAGGGTCGCCGACAGCGAAAACCGCGCAGACAAACCGTCCGCACTGCCGAACACCTTCACCCCCAGCCACCAGAGCAATAACAACCCCGCCAGCCCACTCAAGCCAAGCAACCAGCCCGGCAAGCCCAAGGTTTTGCCGTTATTCAAACGCCAATCTCCTCGTGCCGCTCGAAGCCTTCGGGCAAGCCGAAGGTCTTCATGCCGCCCACCGCTGCGATGGCGTTGCGCACGAAGCGGTCGTCCACCAGGTCTTTGGCGACAAACGCCGGGTCCAGGTCGGCGAGGAATTTCTTGTCGCCCTCAATCAGCGTGTCTTTTAGGCGGCGCACCAGTTCCTCGGTATAGCTGGGGAATGGATAGGGTTGGAAGTCGATGCGGTGCTCGTCCCAGTTGGCGTGCTGGATCGCGCCGTCAGCCAGGTAAGCCGCACGGTCGCTGGCTGCCGGCGCCAGGACTTTACGCAGCACCGGTTCGGCATGCGGGGTGTAGCGATTTTCGCCGTCCTTGGACAGCAGTTTCACCGCCTCTTCACGGTTGTCGCGGGTCCAGACCTGGGCCTTGACGATCGCATTCACCACCTTCTGCGACCATTCCGGGCGGTTGGTCAGGTCGTGCTCGTGCATGAACACTACGCAGCACGCATGGTTGCGCCACACGTCGCCGGTGAAGCGCTGCACCCGGCCCACGTTGAGGTTTTCCGCCAGGGCGTTGAACGGCTCGGCGACGATGTAGCCGTCGATGCGTTTGCTGGCCAGGGCCGGCGGCATGTCCGAGGGCGGCAACACGATCAGGTTGACCTCGTTGGCGGCAATTGCGCTGCCTGTGGCACGGGCCACCGGGGTCAAGCCGTTGTCACGGAACAGCTGCTGCACCACCACGTTGTGGATCGAGTACCAGAATGGAATCGCCACCGACTTGCCGCCCAGTTGCTTCACATCGGTAATACCTGGGGACACGGTCAAACCCGAGCCGCCCACGTGGTTCCAGGCCACGACCTTGGCCGGGACCTTGCTGCCGTAACGCGCCCACACCGTCATCGGCGACAACAGGTGAATCACGTTGACCTGGCCGGAGATAAACGCCTCGATCACCTGAGCCCAACTGCGCAGCAACACCGGGCGTTCGGCCTTGATGCCTTCGGCTTCGAACAGCCCGTTGTTGTGGGCCACCAGCAGCGGCGTGGCGTCGGTGATCGGCAAGTAACCGATGCGTACCGGCGCGTCCGGCTCACTGGCCGCGCGGGCCTGCAAACTGCTGAGCAGGGGCAAGGCACCGGCGGCACTGAGCACGGCCGAGAGTTTGAGAAAGTCACGGCGCGAGTGAGTGAGGTCATCCAGACACATGGCAAGGCTCCAGCAGTTCAGGGGGTTGGGGTTCAGTGCGGCTCGCCCGCCGTAGGGTTTTGAGAATGTCGATGCGCAGGGTGCCGATGGCTTCCACCTGTTCTTCCCGCGGTTGCGGCAGGTCGATGCGCCATTCGCCGAGGGTCCGCGCCGGGCGGTTACCCAGTAGCAGAATCCGGTCGGACAACAGCAGCGCTTCGTCGATGTCATGGGTGATCAGCACCGCCGCCGAACCTTGCTCGCGGTTGACCTTGAGCAGCAGGTGTTGCATGTCGGCGCGGGTCACTTCATCCAGGGCACCGAAGGGTTCATCCAGCAGCAATACCTGCGGCTGGCGGGCCAGGCAGCGGGCCAGCGCAGTACGCTGGGCCATGCCGCCGGACAGCGCCGTCGGGAACTGCTGGCGGGCGTGTTCCAGGCCTACGGCGTGGATCGCGTGGTCGACCCGGCTGCGACGCTCTTCAGGGCTGAGATGCGGTTGGCGGGCAAAATCCAGGCCGAAGGCGACGTTCTTTTCCAGGCTAAGCCACGGCAACAGGCTGGGGTCCTGGAACGCTACCGCCACCCGAGGATGGGGGCCATTCAACGGCTCGCCCAGCAGGCGGATGCTGCCACCCTGGGGCGCCTGCAAACCGGCAAGCACCCGCAGCAGGCTGGACTTGCCAACACCGCTGGGGCCGAGGATCGACACCACCTCGCCGGGTTGCAATTGCAGGTCGAACCCTTCCAGCACCGAATTGCCCCCATAGCCCAGGCAAATTCCCTGGGCGTGCAATACCGCCTGGCTCATAGATTGGCCTGACGGTTCAACTCGGTGCGCAACTGCACCAGGCTCGGGGTCACGATCGGTACAAATGCCGACTCGCGCCAGCGCCGGGCAAAGCCGCTGCCGTGGGCGGTCAGGTAGGCCTTGCCGCCACTGGCTTGCAGCTCCAGCTGGACGGCGCTGGCGGCAATTTCCGCGAGGGCAATGCGCAGGCGGAACAAGGGTACCGGCTCGGTCCCGAAGCGGCCGCTCAGCAAACCTTTCTTGAGGTCGTTGACCGCCTGTTCCAGCGAGGTACGCAGCACTTCCAACTCTTCGCGCAATACGGTGCGGCTGGAGCCCAGGTGATTGGCCACCTCCGCCAGCGAGCGCCGCGCCAGGCCGATGGACATGCCGCATTGCAAGCCGAGAAACGCCGGGCGCACGGCCGGCAGGAACTTGCGTGCATCCTCATGCAGCAACCAGTCGCGGCTCAGTTCCACGGCTTCGAAGCCGAGGGCTGCGGTGTTGCTCGATTGCAGGCCCAACAGTTCCAGGTCACGGGAACGTTGCAGGCCGGACACTGAATCAGGGATCGCCAGGATAAACGGCGCGCCGCCCTGGGCATGCTCGATAGCGGCGGCCACCACAAACCCGTTCTTGCGCAGGTTGGTCACCCAGTGCAGGCGGCCATTGAGGTTCCAGCCGTCATCCGTCGGCTCGGCGCTGATTTGCAGCGACTCGATGCCGGACAAAAATTTCATCGCGTTGGACAGCCCGGTGGCCCCGGCCAGCTTGCCGCTCAGCAGGTCCGGCAGCAGTTGCTCACGCAGGCGCTGATTCGGGCTTTGCAGCAGGTATTCGATAAACGAGCGCTGGCCCCAGCACACAAACGCCGAGGCCAGGGAATGGCTGGCCACATCGGCAATGGCCTCTATCGCGCCTGTGACGTCGCCGCCCAGGCCGCCGAGGTCCTTGGGCACGCCGATACGTAATACATTGGCCTCTGCCAGCCGTGGCAGCACTTCCTGCGGATCGCAACTGCCCACATCCAGGGCCTGCGCTTGAACATCGAGCCAACGGCTCAAGATTGGGTCAAGCATTCATGTTTCTCCTTGTTACAGCATGTTTACCATCGCGAACGCTTGCGCGCCTTCAGCTTGCCGGTTTTTCCCAACGGTATTGCGCCAGCTCCGGGTTGAGCGGTGTGCGCGCAAACACGTTAGCGAAATTGCACAGGGTGGCCAGGCTGACGCCCAGAATAACCTCAAGCGCATGACCATCGGTGTAGCCCGCCTCACGGAACGCGGCGTAGCCGGCGTCGCTGACATCACCACGGGTGGCGATCACTTCACGGGTGAACGCGGCCAGTGTCTCATAACGCTCGTTGGGCAGTTCGCCACGCTGGCGCAGGGCGTCGATCACGTCTTCCGGCAGCTTGGCCTTGTTGCGCGCCACGGCAGTGTGCCCGGCGACGCAGAAATCGCAACCATGGTTGGTGGCGGCAATCAGTTGCACCACTTCACGGTCGGCCAGGCTCAGGTCGGACTTGGCGTTCAGGCCCGACACGGTGATGTAGGTTTCCAGGGCTGCCGGGGCATTGGCCAGCACTGCCAACAGATTGGGGATGAACCCGGAACCCTTCAGGGCATTTTCCAGAAAGGGCTTGGCCGCTTCAGGGGCGGTTTCCAGGGTTAGCATCGGTACGCGGGACATGGAGTGGTCTCCTCATGGAATCGTGTACCAAGTCTGTTGGTTATAAAAAATCCGCTCAATAGTCTAAAGTAGCGATTACTTGCTCTAGAGTCTTTCCGTTAGATGAATTCGTCCAGTTCGCTCGTCGATTGGTTATTAGCTAGCCTCGAACTCAACACCAGTCTGTTTCACGTCGGGCGTTACTGCGGCGACTGGCACGCCAGCACCCATGGCCTGGCGAGCGCGAGTTTTCATCTGGTGGTGCAAGGGCAGTGCTGGATGCACATCGATAGCGACCCGACTCCTTACCCACTGAACAACGGCGATGCGGTGTTCCTGCTGCGGGATCTCGTGTACCGCTTGTCCAGCGATGGCACCGCCGCCGGTGCCCAGGAGTGCCCGCGCAAGCCGATGGTGCCATTGGACAGCCAGGCGAATGACGGCGTGGGTTTGGTGTGCGGGTTCTTTCATTTCCAGTCCGGGCTGTCGGCGATGATTGTCGACACCCTGCCCGCCTGGATCATCCTGCGGGCCGGTGACCCTTCGCTGACCGCCGCGCGCAACCTGTTCGAACTGATCCTGCAGGAATGCGAGCGCACACCGGCACCCTCGCCCGCCCTGCTGGAGCGCCTGTGCCACCTGCTGTTTCTGTACGTGCTGCGCCAACAAGTGCTGGACAACACAGACCTTGGCGGCCTCGCGGCGCTGGCCCGGCAACCGGCGTTTGCCAACCTGCTGGAACAGTTGATTGCACGCCCCGCCGATCCCTGGACCCTGGAGAGCATGGCAGCCTGTACCGGTTTGTCCCGCTCGGCGTTCTTCAAGCGCTTCAATGAACTGTGCGGTCAGTCGCCGGGGCAAGTACTGCTGATGATGCGCGTACGCCACGCCTGCCAGCTGTTCAAGCAAGACCAGACGGTGGCAGACGTGTCACTCGCCGTGGGTTATCAATCCGTCGCCGCCTTTACCCGCGCCTTCCATAAAGTCACCGGCATCCAGCCCGGCGCCTACCGCAAGGCTCAAGGCTGACGCTGCAATCCGTTGCCCGGACGGGCGCAAAGCTCCACCAGCCAATCGACAAATACCCGCACCCGTTGCGACAGCTGGCGATGGGGCGGATACAAGGCAGTGAGCGGCAATTTCGGCGGCGGCTGATGCGCCAGTACCTCCACCAGCGTGCCCGCGTCCAACTGGCGAACGGCGTGGTAGTAAGGCGTCTGCACTAGGCCGTAACCCGCTTCACAGGCCGCCAGGTAGCCATCGGCACTGTTGACCGCCACTTGCTTGGGCAGGTCGACCAAACGGATGTCGTTGCCGATCTGAAATTCCAGGCCATAACGTTTGCCGCTGGTGCTGGAGAAATACTCCACCACTTGATGGCCGGCCAGGTCATCCAGCGTCGATGGCACGCCGAACTGCTGCAAGTACCCGGGACTGGCGCAGGTCACCTGATCCATCATTGCCAGCGGCCGGGCCACCAGCGACTCGTCCAGCGCCAGGCCGCCGCGCAACACGCAGTCCACGCCTTCGCGGATCAGGTCCACCGGGCGGTCGTTGAGGCCGATTTCCAAATCAATCTGCGGGTAACGCGTGGTGAACTCGGGCATTGCCGGAATCACCAGGAAGCGCCCGATACCGGACGGCATATCAATACGCAACGTGCCGCGCGGGTTGCGGCGGCTGGTGGAGAACACCGCCTCGGTTTCCTCAAGGTCCGCCAACAGGCTCACGCAACGCTGGTAGTAGGCGGCACCGTCCAGGGTCGGGCTGACCTGGCGCGTGGTGCGCTGCAACAGTTGCACCCCAAGGTGCGTCTCCAGTTGCTTGATCAGGATGGTCACCGAGGCGCGCGGCAGTTGCAGGCTGTCGGCCGCCTTGGCAAACCCGCCCAGTTCCACAATCCGCACGAACACTCGCATCGCATTAAAACGGTCCACGGGCCGGTATCCTTCAAGGATTATTTAGAATTTCATAATAGTGATAGTGGTTTTAGCCGGTTTATCCCGCTTTTGTCGAGGGCAACAATGGAGCCCTTCCCACACAGGAGCTGGACCCATGCACACACGTCAACTCGGTAAAAACGGTCCCCAGGTGTCCGCCATCGGCCTCGGCTGCATGGGCATGACCGATTTCTATACCACCGGCACCGACACCGCCGAAGCCATCGCCACTCTGCACCGCGCTCTGGAACTGGGGATCAACCTGCTGGATACCGCCGACATGTACGGCCCCCACACCAACGAAGAACTGATTGGCAAGGCCATCGCCGGCAAGCGCGACCAGGTATTTCTTGCCAGCAAATTCGGCATCGTGCGCGACCCGTCGAACCCCACGATACGCGGCGTGAATGGCCGCCCGGAATACATTCGGGATGCCATCGACGGTACCTTGAAACGCCTGGGCGTGGAAACCCTCGACCTGTACTACCAGCACCGTATCGACCCCGACGTGGCGATTGAAGAAACCGTGGGCGCCATGGCCGAGCTGGTCAAGCAAGGCAAGGTGCGTTACCTGGGCTTGAGCGAGGCGTCGGCCGCCACCCTGGAGCGCGCGCACAAGGTTCATCCCATCAGCGCCCTGCAAAGCGAATATTCGTTGTGGAGCCGCGACCAGGAAGACAACGGCTGCCTGGCAGCCTGCCAGCGCCTGGGCATTGCGTTTGTGCCGTACAGCCCGCTGGGCCGGGGCTTCCTCACCGGCGCCCTGAAAAGCCCGGACGATTTTGCAGCGGATGACTACCGCCGCTTCAGCCCGCGTTTTCAGGGCGAGAACTTTGCGAAGAACCTGTTGCTGGTGGAACAGGTGCAGGCACTGGCCGCCGATAAGGGCGTGACCGCCGGGCAGCTGGCGTTGGCCTGGGTATTGGCGCAAGGGGATTACCTGATCCCGATCCCCGGCACCAAGCAACGCAAGTACCTGGAAGAGAACGTCGCCGCACTGGAGGTCAAGCTGAGCCCGGCCGAGCTGGCGGCGCTGGAGGCGATCTTCCCGGCCAATGCAACCGCCGGATTGCGTTACCCGGAAGCCGTCATGCAGATGCTCGACAAATAACCCCCCTCAAGGGTGCTTGAGAAAGTCCGACAGGATGAAGGGCGTGTGGGCTCTCAGCCAGGTATCAACCTCGTCCAGCGACGCCAACCGCTCGCTGTGGGACTCCACACTGTTGCGCGTGATGCTGACGGTATAGCCGTCGGCGTCCTGTCGCAGGGTGCCCGTGCACTTGACCGGTAGGCCGTTCTCCTCGGTAAATGAGGTGGCGGTCAATGGCGCAGTGGTTAACGCCTCAGTGGCGCGTGCCTTGAGGGCCTTGCGCTTGGCGGCAAGCTCCCTGGCGACGACCACGCCGCCAATTGTGACGGCCAGGTATAAAAGCGCCAGGTAGTTGTTGGTGGTGCCTCTGCGCGTGTGGTGCTCAATGCTCAGCCAATTCACCACCTGATAGATGATTTCGTCCATGTTTTACCGGGGGATCCGTCGCAGATTCAAGCCCGCATCAAACACCCCGGCAACCCAAAATAGAAGCCTCCTACAGGTTTTATTTATTCGTACTACTTTCTTGCACCATAGTACCTAAAGCTCCTCCCTCCCAAGCCGATAGCCCTTCGAAGCTCTAACAAAGCCGCGTCGCACAATAAACGCTTCGTAAGGACGACCCCATGCCCTCATTGCGCTCTATCCAAACTCGCTACACCCTGTTTCTGGTGCTGTTCGTCCTGTTGTTATTCGTATTGACGGTCGTGGGCATCGGACAGTTGGTGGCCCCCAAGCTGCGCCACACCGAAGAACAGGTGGCCCTCAATCGCATTGCCGAAGTGGCCGAGCAGATCCAGGGCGAGCTGAACAAGGTTCAGGCCCAGCAACGCAGCATCACCCAGACCATCCCGCTGCTGGACAGCGACGCCATCGACAAGGTGCTGCCCGGCCTGGTGGACCAGTACGGCGAATTGAAAGTGTTCGGCGGCGGTATCTGGCCCCTGCCCAACCAACGCACCCCGGGACGCAACAAGCACAGCACCTTCTGGCACCGCGATGCCTCGGGGAAGCTGGAGGTCAATACGTTCTGGAACAGCGACGCGGCCCCCAACTACTACGACCAGAGCTGGTACAAAGGCGGCCTCGCGTCGCCGCGCGGCCAATGTGCCTGGGCCGCGGCCTACAAGGATGACGCCAGTCAGGAACCGCGCACCAACTGTGCCATGGCCATCCAGCGCGACGGCGCGGCTTACGGCGTCGCCACCATCGACGTGACCCTGGGCTTCTTCAACGACCTGGTGGCCAGCAAGGAAAAAGACCTCAGCGCAGAAATGCTGATCGTCGAAGGCGACGGCAAGATCATCAGCAACAGCACGCGCATCAGCGGCCCGGTGGTGTTGAAGAACATCAGCGAACTGGCCGGCACCTCGGCGTTTGCCGCCCAGGTCAGCGCCGGCCTCGCCCATCGCGACCAATCCCTGCAGCGCAGTGAGTTCGACAACCAGGGCGTGGCCAGCACCTTCTTCATGCGGCCGATCGAAGGCACGCCGTGGTTCCTCGCCACCGCACTGCCCACCTCGCTGATCACCGCCCAGCGTGATGATGTGCTGGGTACCCTGGCGATGCTGCAAATCCCGATGATTCTGCTGCTGGTGCTGCTGCAGGTGTATGCCATCCGCCAACTGGTACACCGGATGACTGCGCTGAAAACCAATATCGACGCGCTGTCCAACGGCGACGCCGACCTGACCCGGCGCATCACCATCCGCGCCGAGGACGAACTGGGCGCGATTGGCCATTCGGTGAATCGCTTTATCGTCTACCTGCAAAACATGATCGGTGAAGTGACCCAGGCGACCGGCGCCATGTCGTCGAGCCTGGCGCAGTTGCAGCAGACCTCGGCCCAGACCAACCAGATCCTGGTACGCCATGCCTCGGAAACCGACCAGACCGTCACCGCCATCACCGAGATGAGCTCCACCGCCGACACCGTGGCCGAGAACGCCGCCGAAACTGCTGCGTTCACTCAGCGCGCCAATGAGCACGCCGACCGTTCGCGGGTGGTGGTCGGGGAAGCGTCCCGCAGCGTCAGCGCGTTGATCGGCGAAGTCTCCAGCGCCACCCACACCGTGGAAAACATGCGCCAGGACGCCGCCCGTATCACCGAAACCCTCGGCGTGATCGGCGCCATCGCCGGCCAGACCAACCTGCTGGCACTCAATGCGGCCATCGAAGCCGCCCGGGCGGGCGAACAGGGCCGGGGGTTTGCGGTGGTAGCCGACGAAGTCCGCGCCCTCGCCGCCCGCACCCAGGCCAGCACCTCGCAGATCAACGAAATGCTCGCCCGCCTGACTACCGGCGTGAGTTCTTCGGTGACCGCCATGGAAGCCACCCAGGCCAGTTGCCAGTCAGCGGCCGACGCCACGGCGCGGGTGAACACGGGGTTGGACGAGATGGCCGGCTCCGTCAGCCATATCAACAACCTCAGCACCCAGATCGCCACCGCCGCCGAACAGCAAAGCGCGGTGACCGAGGAAATCAACCGCAGCATGGTGCACATCCGCCACATGGTCGAAGAACTGGTGCAAAGCGGCCACGCCACGGAACACAACACCCAGAGCCTGCTGGATGCCAATGGCCGGGTTATTGCATTGATGGGACGCTTCAAGGTGCGTTGAAAAAATAGCCTGAAAGCTCCCGTGCAATGCGCGGGAGCCAGACTATTCTGACAGTTCGCTGTGCGAAGTCTCGCCACACAGGAGGTGTGTCATGCACGCAGTTGAGCATCCGATCCGTCTGGAGCGGATCAGTCAGGAACGCTATATCCAGGCCCCTATCGAAACCGTTTACGACTATGTCACCCAACCGGATCGCTGGCATGAATGGCATCCGACTTCCCTGAGCGCCGACACCGGCACCACGGGCTCATTGCCCAGTGGCCATCGCTTTACCGAAACCATCGACCTGCTGGGTGTGCGGGTCCCCATGAGCTATCGCGTGCAGATTGCACTGCGACCGCGGGAATTCAAGACTGCCTTTACTTCCCTGGCGGTCGACGGCTGCATTCATTATTTCTTGCAGGCTCAAGGCAATGGCACCTTGTTTACCCGGGTCCTCACCTATGAAACCGAACTGCAACTGACCACCCTGCATGCGCGCATGATTGCGCTGTCCGACCAGGCCCTTGACCAACTCAAGCAGCGCCTCGAATCCCCGTCTACCTGACAAATCCGTCATCTCCCTCTCAGTTTTCCGACAGCACCAGACGGTTATTCTGGTGCTGTCGGTGCTTCGTAAAACTTCGTAACACTCCGCAAGAAACCTTTTGTAAAAAGCAGGGAGAATGCCCGGCTGTTGCCCTTTATCTGACGAGATGACGATGAAAACCACCTTGCGACTGGCCGCGCTGTCGGCCCTGCTCATGAGCACCCTGGCCCAGGCCGCCGAGCTGATCCCGATTGATGTACACCGTGATGCCAATTGCGGTTGCTGCAAGAAGTGGATTGCCCACCTGGAAAGCAACGGGTTCAAGGTCAATGACCATGTGGAAGCCAACATGAGCGAGGTCAAGCAACGCCTGGGCGTGGCACCGCGCCTGGCGTCGTGCCATACCGGCGTGATCGACGGCAAATTCGTCGAAGGCCATGTGCCTGCCGATCAGGTACTGGCCCTGCGCAAGCGCGACGACTTGCTGGGCATTGCTGCACCGGGCATGCGGTTGGGCTCGCCGGGCATGGAAATGGACGGCAGCAGCGATGCCTATCAGGTCATCGGCCTGACTCGCGACGGCAAAGACGTGGTAGTGGCTGACTATCCGGCACGCTGATTGATGCTCGCCGGTTACCTGGGACTGTTTTTCGCCGCCTTCGGCGCCGCCACGCTGTTGCCGATGCAATCAGAGGCGGTGCTGGTGGGGCTGTTGGTCAGCGGGCATTACAGCCTGTGGCTGCTGCTCGGGGTTGCAACGGTTGGCAACGTATTGGGCTCGGTGGTGAACTGGCTGCTGGGCCGCTCGGTGGAGCGGTTCAAGGAGCGGCGCTGGTTCCCGGTAAGTCCACAGCATCTGGAAAAGGCCCGTACCCACTATCAACGCTGGGGCCATTGGTCATTGTTGCTCAGTTGGGTGCCCATCATCGGCGATCCGCTGACGCTGGTGGCAGGGGTCATGCGCGAGCCATTCTGGCGTTTCCTGCTGCTGGTGACCCTCGCTAAAGGGGCGCGCTACGGGGTATTGGCCCTGCTCACCCTGCACTGGATTTAATCTCCCGTTAATCCCCTCGCCACAGCATCCGGGCACTGTTCCCGGAGCCTGAACCCATGTCCAAAATCCGCTCACTCTGCGTCGCCAGTCTGCTGCTCGGCAGCGCCCTTCCCGCTTTTGCCGCCACCGAGGGCCCGACCTACGGCCCCGAACTGCAAGGTTTCAAATACCCTTACCCGGTGGAACACTTCACCTTCCAGTCCCAGGGCAAATCCCTGCAGATGGGCTACATGGACGTGCCGGCCAAGGGCAAGGCCAACGGGCGCAGCATCGTACTGATGCACGGCAAGAACTTCTGCGGCGCCACCTGGGAGGATTCGATCAAGGCCTTGAGCGACGCCGGCTACCGCGTGATCGCCCCCGACCAGATTGGTTTCTGCACCTCCAGCAAGCCCGACAATTACCAGTACAGCTTCCAGCAACTGGCGATCAATACCCACCAACTCCTGGAAAAACTCGGCATTCAGAAGGCCACTCTCCTCGGCCATTCCACCGGCGGCATGCTTGCGACGCGCTACGCCCTGCTCTATCCGCAGCAAACCGAACAGCTGGCACTGGTGAACCCGATCGGCCTGGAAGACTGGAAGGCCATTGGCGTGCCCTATCGCAGTGTTGACCAATGGTACGAGCGCGAGATGAAACTGACCGCCGACGGCATCCGCAAGTACGAGCTCGACACCTACTACGTCGGCCGCTGGAAGCCTGAATACGAGCGCTGGGTCGATATGCTCGCCGGCATGAATAAAGGCCCCGGCCACACCCAGGTGGCGTGGAACTCGGCGCTAATTTACGACATGATCTTCACCCAGCCGGTGTACTACGAGTTCAAGGACCTGCAGATGCCCACCCTGCTGCTGATCGGCACGTCCGACAATACCGCCATTGGCAAAGACCTGGCGCCACCCGCGGTCAAGGCGAAGATCGGCAACTACGCGGTGTTGGGCAAACAAGTGGCCAAGCTGATTCCCCACGCCACCCTGGTGGAATTCCCGGGCCTGGGCCACGCACCGCAAATGGAAGAGCCGGCACAGTTTCACAAAGCGCTGTTGCAAGGGCTGAACGCCCTTTAATCCAACCTTCTCGAGGCACGCGTGCATGTCGGTACAGATCGCAGTGATTGATGATTGGCAGAATGTGGCCAGTGGCGTAGTGGACTGGTCAGTCCTGACGTCGGTCGGCCAGGTGCACTTCCTCCACGACTACCCGGCGGACACTGCCACGCTGATCGAACGCTTGCAGGGCTTCGAAGTGATTTGCGTGATGCGCGAGCGCACCACGTTCGATCAGGCCCTCCTGCAAGGTTTGCCCAAGCTGAAGTTGCTGGTGACCGGCGGCATGCGCAACGCCGCCATCGACATCCCCGCAGC
Organism: Pseudomonas sp. PAMC 26793; assembly: GCF_000313235.1. Taxonomy (NCBI): domain Bacteria; kingdom Pseudomonadati; phylum Pseudomonadota; class Gammaproteobacteria; order Pseudomonadales; family Pseudomonadaceae; genus Pseudomonas; species Pseudomonas sp. PAMC 26793. The sequence goes on along the minus strand of NZ_AMXG01000035.1, from coordinate 183,159 downwards.
CAAGGCCTTGGGCATTCAGGTGTGCGGCACCGACAGTTACAAGCACGCCGCCCCGGAACTGACCTGGGCGCTGATCATGGCCTCCACGTGCAATCTGTTGGCCGAAGCCAACTCCCTGCGCGCCGGGGGTTGGCAGGTGGGCCTGGGCGGTGATCTGCACAGCAAGACCCTGGGGATTCTCGGCCTGGGCAGCATTGGCCAGAAGGTCGCCAGGTTTGGTCAGGCGTTCGGCATGCGCGTGATTGCCTGGAGCGAAAACCTCACGCAGGAACGCGCCGCCGAAAGCGGCGTGACCTGGGTCAGCAAACGCGAGCTGTTTGAACAGGCGGACGTGTTGTCGATTCACCTGATACTCAGCGACCGCAGCCGTGGGTTGGTGGACGCCGAGGCGCTGGGCTGGATGAAACCTACGGCGCATCTGGTGAACACCGCCCGCGGGCCGATTGTCGACGAAGCGGCTTTGATCGATGCGCTGGCCAGTGGCCGCCTGGCGGGCGCGGCACTGGACGTGTACGCCCAGGAGCCGCTGCCGGCCGACCACCCGTTCCGCCAGTTGCCCAACGTACTGGCCACGCCTCATGTGGGTTACGTCAGCCAGCAGAACTACCGCCAGTTCTACCAGCAGATGATCGAAGATATTCAGTCATGGGCCAAAGGAGCGCCCCTTCGCGCATTGAGCTGACGCACCAAAATCGCGCAGACGCACTGCTGTGGCGAGGGGGCTTGTCCCCCTTTGGGCTGCGTAGCGGCCCTAAATCAGGCACTGCGGTCTGCCTGAACGCACACCATGCCCCTTGAAGGGCTGCTGCGCAGCCCAAAGGGGGACAAGCCCCCTCGCCACAAAGCGCCTTCTCAATACGGGAGAACGGTACTTCCCCCGCATGAAAAAAATTTGTCCTACAAAAATACCCCTCAGACCCCACAGGCTCTAGGATCTGTCCTAGACTCATGACCGATGGGTCCGATCCAAAACAAAAACCCCGCAAAAAATCGAAACTTTCCAACTCTGCCACAGGTCAGGTTTAAGGTAAGGCGAGCGCTGACGGTTCACACCGAACGCCCGCCCATCCACTCTATTTATGACTCCAGCACAACTGGCATAAGGCTTGCCAGTCTGTGTAGCGCTTGTGCGCCTGGCCGCAGGATGCGGTCAACCTTCGCTGATTGCCATATGCCATCAGCCGACCAAAACACGGGAGAGAACCATGATCAGTGCCGCTGTAGATACTCAGGGAGAGCGTTTTAGTCAGCCGGTTGGCGGGCCGACCTCATTGGCCGACCTTCCCAACACGGTGCGGCCAGTACCACGTGTCAATCCCAATCGCAAAAAAGTGCTGTTTGTCACTTCAGAAATAGCCGACCTGGTGAAAACCGGCGGCCTGGGCGACGTGTCCGCCGCCCTGCCCCGCGCCATGGCGCACCTGCACGATGTGCGCGTGCTGATCCCCGGCTACCCGCAGGTGCTGGACAGCGACAACCCCATTCATATCATCGGTGAGCTGGGCGGCCACGCCGCGTTGCCGCCGTGCAAGATCGGGCGCATGGACCTCAAGGATGGCCTCGTCATCTACGTGCTGATCTGCCCCGAGCTTTACGAGCGCGAAGGCACACCCTACGGCGCCAACAATGGCCGCGACTGGCCCGACAACCATATCCGCTTCGCCCGCCTGGGCCTGGCTGCCGCCGATATTGCCGCCAACCTGGCGCAAATCCACTGGTGCCCGGACCTGGTGCACGCCCATGACTGGCCCGCCGGCCTGGCCCCGGCCTATATGCACTGGCGTGGGTCACGCACCCCGACGTTGTTCACCATTCATAACCTCGCCTACCAGGGCGTGGTCAGCCTGGCCTCGTGCCCGGAACTTGGGATTCCCGAACACGCCTTGCAACAGGAAGGCATGGAGTTCTACGGCAAGCTGTCCTTCCTGAAGGCCGGCATGGCGTATTCCAGCCACATCACCACGGTCAGCGCGACCTACGCCCAGGAAATCACCACCCCCGAATTCGGCTGCGGCCTGGACGGTTTCCTCGCCAGCAAGACCCAGCAAGGCCTGCTCAGCGGTATTCCCAACGGCATTGATGAAAGCTGGGAATCGTCCACCGACCCGCACCTGACCCACCCCTTCAATATCGGTGACTGGGAAGGCAAGGCTCAGAACGCCGCCCATGTACGCAACCTGTTCGGCCTCGACGACTCCACCGGCCCGCTGTTCGCCGTGGTGTCGCGCCTGGTCTACCAGAAAGGCCTGGACCTGACCGAAGCGGTCTCCAGTTTTATTGTCGAAAACGGTGGCCAGATCGCGATCATCGGTCGTGGCGAGCCGGAAGAAGAGCAGGCCATGCGTGCCCTGGCCCTGCGCTTTCCCGGCCAGATCGGCGTGCGCATTGGCTTCAACGAGACTGACGCCCGGCGCATGTTCGCCGGCAGCGACTTCCTGTTGATGCCGTCCCGCTACGAACCCTGCGGCCTGAGCCAGATGTACGCCCAGCGCTTCGGCTCGTTGCCGGTTGCCCGCAACACCGGTGGCCTGGCCGACACCATCGAGAATGGCGTTACCGGTTTCTTGTTCAACGAATCCACTGTCGAAAGCTACAAAGCGGCCCTGAGCCGTGCGTTCAAGGTTTTCGCCTTCCCAGGCTTGCTCAACGCCATGCGTTGCCGGGCCATGGCCGCACCGTTCAACTGGTGCCAGGCAGTGGAACCCTATGCCGAACTTTATGAGCAACTAGTAGCGAAAGCGCTGGGAAGATCGGGGAAACAGTAAAAAGAGGTCTTCATAGATGCCGTCAAGGACTCTGGAAACCTGGCCCCACGGCGCGATCATGCTGGATGCGGAACACACCCGTTTCGCCTTGTGGGCGCCAGACGCGTTTTATGTCAGCGTTGAATTTGAAGAAGGTAAATCGGTAGCGATGCTGCCCCAGGCCGATGGCTGGTTTGTGGTGCAGCTGCAATGCCCACCCGGCACTCGCTACCGCTACAACATCGACGGCGAACAGGACGTTCCCGACCCGGCTTCCCGGGCACAGGCCACGGACGTTCACGGCTTCAGCGTGGTGGTCGACCCGCTGGCCTATCAGTGGCGCCAAAGCCACTGGCAAGGCCGGCCCTGGCACGAAGCGGTGATCTACGAGTTGCACGTGGGCGTACTGGGGGGCTACGCCGAGGTCGAGAAACAACTGCCGCGCCTCGCGGAACTGGGCTTCACCGCCATCGAGTTGATGCCCATCGCGCAGTTCCCCGGCGAACGTAACTGGGGCTACGACGGTGTCCTGCCCTACGCCCCTCAATCCTCCTACGGTTCGCCGGAGCAACTGAAACAGTTGATCGACAGCGCGCACCACCATGGCCTCGCGGTGATTCTCGATGTGGTCTACAACCACTTCGGCCCCGACGGCAACTACCTCGGCACCTACGCCAAAGGCTTCTTTCGCGAGGACGTGCACACGCCCTGGGGCGCCGGCATCGACTTTGACCGCCGGGAAGTCCGGGATTTCTTCATCGACAACGCCCTGATGTGGCTGCTGGAATACCGCTTCGACGGCCTGCGCCTGGACGCCGTGCACGCCATCAACGATCCGGAGTTTCTTGAAGAACTGGCCCAGAAAGTACGCCAGCAAGTCGACACCGGCCGCCATGTGTGGCTGGTGCTGGAAAACGAATTCAACCAGGCCAGGCTGCTGGAGCGCGGTTTCGATGCGCAGTGGAACGATGACGGCCACAACGCCCTGCACGTGCTGCTCACCGGCGAAACCGACGCCTACTACACGGATTTCGCCGAAGACCCTACCGGCAAACTCGCCCGCTGCCTGAGTGAAGGCTTTATCTACCAGGGCCACACCACCCGCCATGGCCACGCACGCGGCGAGCCCAGCGGCCACCTGCCGCCCAGCGCCTTTGTGCTGTTCCTGCAGAACCACGACCAGATCGGCAACCGCGCCCTGGGCGAACGCCTGCATCAACTCTGTTCGCCCCAGGCCCTGATTGCCGCGACGACCTTGTTGCTGATGTCGCCGATGATCCCCTTGGTGTTCATGGGCGATGAAGTCAACGCCGAGGAACCGTTCCTGTTCTTCACCGATCACCACGGCGAACTGGCCGAGGCGGTACGCGAAGGCCGACGCAACGAGTTTGCCGACTTTGCCTCATTCAGCGACCCCGAGCGCCGCAAACGAATTCCCGACCCCAACGCCCTGCAAACCTTCCGCAGCTCGGCGCCCGCCCTCGCCGATTGCGGCGACTCGCAGCTCTACCGCCAGCTACTGAGCCTGCGCCACCAACATATCGTGCCGCACCTGCCCGGCAGTCTCGCCCTGGGTGCGCAAGTGCTGGCGGCGGGCGCAGTCACGGCGCGCTGGCGCCTGGGCAATGGCAGCCTGTTGCAGATCGACCTCAACCTGAGCGCCGATTCTCTGAACTACCCGGCCGCCGAGCACCTCCTATTTGTGACGCAGGCCAGTGGGGCCGAACAATTGGCCCCCTTCAGCGCCCGCGTCAGCCTCACCCATTCCCCTGTTGGAGAGCACCCTTGAGCGACGCGCAATTGGAAATACTCGCCAGCCGAGCGGGCCTGGCCGTCGATTGGATCGACGCGAATGGCCGCCCGCAACATGTCAAAGCCGACGCCCTGCGCGCCGTGCTCAAAGGCCTGGGCCACCCGGCCAACAACGACGCCGAGATCGAAGCCAGCCTGCTAGACCTGGAACGCGTGCAACAAGACAAGCACCTGCCGCCGCTGATGACCGTCGACAGCGGCGCGGGCCTGGACCTGGCGCGCTACTTCGCCCCCGGTACGCCGTGCCAGATTCACCTCGAAGACGACAGCGTACTGGACCTGCGCCTGGACGATAATGCGGTGTTGTCCGGATCGATTCCGGTGGGCTACCAACAAGTGCACATCGACGACCAGCATTTCACCCTGGCCGTGGCACCGACCCATTGCTACACCGTCGCTGAGGCGGTCGACACCGAAACCGCGCGCGCCTGGGGCCTGAGCGCCCAACTGTATTCCCTGCGACGCAGCGGCGACGGCGGCTTCGGCGACACCCAGGCCCTGGAGCAACTGGCCCGCGCGGCTGCCGAACGCGGTGCCGATGCCCTGGCCATCAGCCCGATGCACGCGATGTTCAGCGCCGACACCGAGCGCTTCAGCCCGTATTCCCCGTCCAGTCGCCTGTTCCTCAACAGTTTGTACGCCTCCCCCGGCTGTATCCTTGGCGAACGTGCGGTGCAAATCGCCATCGAAGCCAGCGGCCTGGCCAACGAACTGCATGACCTCGAGCAGCAATCACTGATCGACTGGCCGGCTGCGGCCAAAGCCAAGCAGCGCCTGATGCGCACGCTGTATGAAGACTTCCGGCGAGGCGACCACCCGCAACACGCCGACTTCCTGAGCTTCCGTCAGGCTGGCGGTGAAGCATTGGAAAACCACTGCCGCTTCGAAGCCGTGCAGGCCGAACGTGCGGCCAGCGGCGAAAGCCTCGACTGGCGTCACTGGCCCGAGGACTGGCAGAGCCCGCAAAGCCCGGCGCTGGTGCAATTTGCCGAAGCCAATCGGGATGAAATCGGCTTCTACGCTTTCAGCCAATGGTTGATCGCCCGTTGCCTTGAACGCGCGCAACAAGCGGCCCGCGGCAGCGGCATGGGCGTGGGTTTGATCGCCGACCTGGCCGTGGGCGCCGACGGCGGCGGCAGCCAGGCCTGGAGCCGCCAGGATGAACTGCTGGCGGAACTCACCGTGGGTGCGCCACCGGACATCCTCAACCGCGCCGGCCAGGGCTGGGGCATTTCCGCGTTCTCCCCCGAAGGCCTGAAACGCAATGGCTTTCGCGCGTTCATCGAAATGCTGCGGGCCAATTTCGCCCATGCAGGCGGTTTGCGCATCGACCATGTGATGGGCCTGCAACGCCTGTGGGTGATCCCGATGGATGCCTCGCCGCGTGAAGGTGCGTACCTGTATTACCCGGTGGACGACATGCTGCGCTTATTGGCGCTGGAGTCGAGCCGCCATCAGGCGATCGTCCTCGGTGAAGACCTCGGCACCGTACCCGACGGCCTGCGGGAAAAACTCATCGCCCGCTCGATCCTTGGCATGCGCGTGCTGCTGTTCGAGCAGGGGCACGACGGCCAGTTCAAGCCGATTCTGGATTGGCCGGACAACGCGCTGGCCACCACCAGCACTCACGACCTGCCAACCCTCAATGGCTGGTGGCACAGCCGCGACATCGACTGGAATATCCAGCTGGGCCTGATCGATGCCCCCACCGTCGAACAATGGAGCGAGCACCGCCTGCGGGAACGCCAGGCGCTGCGCCAGGCCTTGAGCCAGGATCCGCAGAACTTCACCGACGAAGTGCGCAACGAAACCGACCACGTCATCGACGCCAGCGTGCGCTACCTGGGCCACACCCGCGCGCCCTTGGTATTGCTGCCGCTGGAGGACGCCTTGGGCGTTGAGGAGCAATCCAACCTGCCCGGCACCACCGACACCCATCCAAATTGGCGCCGTCGCCTGGCGGGCGATGCAGCCACCCTGCTCGATGATGAAAACGCCGCCCGCCGCCTTGAACTGCTGGCCGTGGCACGTATCCAGGCCTACGAGCGTGACCGATGAAGCCATTGACGCTACGGGCCACCCAGCGCCTGCAATTTCATAAGGGCTTCACCCTCGACGACGCCGTGCCCCTGGTGCCGTACTTCGCCGAGCTGGGCATCAGCCATCTCTATGCGTCACCGCTGCTGAGTGCCCGTGCCGGCTCCATGCACGGCTATGACGTGGTCGATCCCACCACCGTCAATCCCGAACTGGGCGGCGAACCGGCGCTGCGCCGGCTGGTAGCCGCGCTGCGCGAACATGAGATGGGACTGATCCTCGATATCGTCTCCAACCATATGGCCGTCGGCGGCTCCGATAACCTGTGGTGGCTGGACCTGCTGGAATGGGGCCGCCTGAGTCCCTACAGCGAGTTCTTCGACATTCAATGGCACTCGCCAGACCCGCTGCTCAAGGGTCAACTGCTGATGCCATTCCTTGGCAGTGACTACGGCGAAGCCCTGCAAACCGGTGCCCTGCCCCTGCGTTTCGACCCGCAGCACGGCAACTTCTACGTTGAACACTACGAACATCGCTTCCCTATCTGCCCAAGAGATTACGGCGAACTGCTGCCGATCAAGACACTGGCTGACCGTTTCAGCGGCCTGGCCTACCAGCCAGACGCCTACTCCCAGGCCGCCGCCCTGAAGCAGGAGTTGGTCGAAGCGGCCCGCGATCCGCAAACCTTGAAGGCCATCGAAGACAACCTCAGCCTCTATGACGCGCGTCAGCCCGAAGGGTTTGCCCGTCTGCACCACCTGCTGGAACAACAAAGCTATCGCCTCGCCAGCTGGCGCACGGCGGCGGACGATATCAATTGGCGGCGGTTCTTCGACGTCAACGAGCTGGGCGGCCTGCGGGTTGAGCGCAGCGCGGTGTTCGAGGCGACCCACGGCAAGATCTTCCAGTTGATCAGCGAAGGCCTGATCGATGGCCTGCGCATCGACCATATCGACGGCCTCGCCGACCCGCGCGGTTACTGCCGCAAACTGCGCCGCCGGGTGGACTCCCTGGCCGGCGGGCGGCACTTGCCGATCTTCGTCGAGAAGATCCTCGGCGAAGGTGAAACCTTGCGCGAAGACTGGCAGGTGGACGGCACCACCGGCTATGAATTCATGAACCAGCTGTCATTGCTGCAACACGACCCCGATGGCTTCGCCCCCCTGGCCGAGTTATGGAGCCGCCACACCGAACGCCCGTCTTCGTTTATCGAAGAAGCCTGGCTGGCCCGGCAGCAAATCCTCAACGGCTCCCTGGCCGGGGATTTTGAAAGCGTGGCCCAGGCCCTGCTGCAAGTGGCCCGGGACGATGTGATGAGCCGCGACCTGACCCTGGGTGCGATCCGCCGCGCGTTACAGGAATTGATCGTGCACTTCCCGGTGTACCGCACCTACATCAGCGCCCGGGGCCGCAGTGAATTGGACGACGTATTTTTCCTGCAAGCCCTGGCCGGCGCCCGCAGCACCTTGAGCGAAGGCGACTGGCCGGTGCTCGACTACCTGGAAAAATGGCTCGGCGGCCAACCCTGGCGCGACCGCCCCTTGGGCCGCGAACGCAAGATGCTCAAGCACGCCTGCGTACGCTTCCAGCAACTGACCTCGCCGGCAGCAGCCAAGGCCGTGGAAGACACCGCGTTCTATCGCTCCGGCGTATTGCTGTCGCGCAACGACGTGGGCTTCAGCACCGAACAGTTCAGCGCACCGCTGGAGGACTTCCACGCAGTGAATCAACAGCGCCTGCGCACCTTCCCCGACAACCTGCTGGCCACCGCCACCCACGACCACAAGCGCGGCGAAGATACCCGCGCGCGCCTGGCCGTGCTCAGCGAGGCCGCCGACTGGTATGTCGAGCAAGTGGAGCAATGGCGCCCCCTCGCCGCCCGCCTGCGCAGCGATGCCAACACCCCCTCAGCCGGTGACGAGCTGATCCTCTATCAGGTACTGCTGGGCAGTTGGCCCCTGGACCTGCATCGCGACGATACCGAGGGCCTGGCGGACTATCACCAGCGCCTCTGGCAGTGGCAACAAAAAGCCCTGCGCGAAGCCAAGCTGCAGAGCAGCTGGAGTGCGCCCAACGAGCTGTATGAACAAGGGGTCGAAGCGTTCCTGTCGCGGCTGCTGCTGGAAGATTCCGGCAAGGCCTTGCGCGACGCCATCGGCGAAGCCGCCCAGGCCATCGCCCCCGCAGGCGCCCTCAACGGGCTGGCGCAATCCTTGCTTCGCCTCACCGTGCCGGGCGTGCCGGATCTGTATCAGGGCGATGAGTTCTGGGACTTCACTCTGGTAGACCCTGATAACCGCCGGCCGGTGGACTATCACGCTCGCCAACAGGGGCTGCACACGCCGCCGGACATCGGCGAGCTGATGTTCAACTGGCATGACGGGCGTATAAAACAGGCGTTGATCAGTCAGGTCCTGGGGTTGCGCAAGGTGCATCCGCAACTGTTTCGCCAGGGCACCTACGAGCCTCTGGAAGTGGTAGGCGAACACGCCGAACGGGTGGTCGCTTTCTACCGGGAATACCAGGGCAAACAGCTGCTGGTGGTGGTGCCACGCTGGCCTCACGGGCTGCTTGAAAACGGTGTGCATCCCCTGGTCAACGCGCAGATTTGGGGCGATACCCGGGTCCGATTACCGTTCGCCGCTCCAACCCAAAATTGGAAGGGACTTTTCCGAACAGGCGCAGTCACACCAAACAAGGAGCTCATGATCAGCGCTGCCCTGGGGGACTTCCCGGTCAATGTCTTTATCAATCCTGATGATCAAGAAAGCTGAAATTTTCTGTGAGGAGCATTGCGATGAGTACTGAAGACAAACGCATACGCGAACTGGCGCATCAGATCTGGGAGTCGGAAGGTAAACCCCACGGCGAGGACGCGCGACACTGGGAGATGGCGCGCAAACTGGCGGAAGCCGAAGCCCTGACGCCATCCAAAGCGCCAAAGGCTGCCGCCAAGCCCAAGCCTAAACCCAAGCCGCCAGCGCCAGCGCCCAAGCCGGCAGCCAAGCCAAGCGCTGCGCCAGCCGCGAAGAAACCTGCGGCGAAGAAGCCCAAGGCGCCCTGACCCGAAGATCCTCCTGCGCGTGCGCCCGCACCGCAGGAGGCTATCCAACCACCGATTTATCTCTGGCTTCACGCCGGCAAGGCCCCGTTCGGCCCGGAAAAACCCTTTTGCAGGAGCATCTCAATGAGCAAACCCAACAAGCCCAACTCGACGCCGGAAAACGAGCCGTCGCGGATTCGTGAAGGTTTGCCCTTCCCCCTCGGCGCGACCTGGGACGGTCTGGGGGTCAACTTTGCGCTGTTCTCGGCCAACGCCACCAAAGTCGAACTGTGCATCTTCGACGACAGCGGCGAGGTCGAGCTGGAGCGTATCGAACTGCCGGAGTACACCGACGAGACCTTCCACGGCTACCTGCCAGACGCCCATCCTGGGCTGATCTACGGCTACCGCGTGTACGGTCCTTATGACCCGGCCAACGGTCATCGCTTCAACCACAACAAATTGCTGATCGACCCCTACGCGAAACAGCTGGTGGGCGAACTCAAGTGGTCCGAAGCCCTGTTTGGCTACACCATCGGCCATCCGGACGCCGACCTCAGTTTCGACGAACGCGACAGCGCGCCCTTCGTGCCCAAGTGCAAAGTCATCGACCCGGCCCACACCTGGGGCAACGACCAGCCGGTGCGCACACCGTGGGACCGCACGATCATTTATGAAACCCACTTGCGCGGCATCACCATGCGCCACCCTTCGGTGCCCGAAGACGTGCGCGGCACCTGCGCCGGGCTGATGGTTGACGATGTGCTCAAGCACATTCGCCAGTTGGGGGTGTCGTCGGTGGAGCTACTGCCGGTGCACGCCTTCGTCAACGACCAGCACCTGCTGCAAAAAGGAATGACCAACTACTGGGGCTACAACAGCATCGCTTTCTTCGCCCCCGACCCGCGCTACCTGGCCAGCGGCAAGATCGCCGAGTTCAAGGAGATGGTTGCGCACCTGCATGAAGCCAAGCTGGAAGTGATTCTGGACGTGGTCTACAACCACACCGCCGAAGGCAACGAGCAAGGTCCGACCCTGTCCATGCGCGGCATCGACAATGCCTCGTACTACCGCCTGATGCCCGATGACAAGCGCTTCTACATCAACGATTCCGGCACCGGCAACACCCTCGACCTGAGCCACCCGTGCGTGCTGCAAATGGTCACTGACTCGTTGCGCTATTGGGCCACCGAGATGCACGTCGACGGTTTCCGCTTCGACCTGGCAACTATTCTCGGCCGCTACCGCGACGGTTTCGACGAGCGCCACAGTTTCCTCGTGGCCTGCCGCCAGGACCCGGTGTTGCGCCAGGTGAAAATGATTGCCGAGCCCTGGGACTGTGGCCCCGGTGGCTATCAGGTCGGCGGCTTCCCGCCGGGCTGGGTGGAATGGAACGACCGCTTCCGCGACACCGTGCGCTCGTTCTGGAAAGGCGACGACGGCCAACTGGCGGACTTTGCCGGACGCATGACGGCCTCGGGCGAGATGTTCAACCAGCGTGGTCGCCGGCCGTACAGCTCGGTGAACTTCATCACCGCCCACGACGGTTTCACCCTGCATGACCTGGTGTCCTACAACGACAAGCACAACGAGGCCAACGACGAGAACAACCAGGACGGCAGCAACAACAACCTGTCGTGGAACCACGGTGTCGAAGGCCCCACCGACGACCCGGAAATCAACGCGCTGCGCCTGCGCCAGATGCGTAACTTCTTCGCCACGTTGCTGCTGGCCCAGGGCACGCCGATGCTGGTGGCCGGTGACGAGTTCGCCCGCACCCAGCACGGCAATAACAATGCCTATTGCCAGGACAGCGAGATCGGCTGGATCAACTGGGATCTGGATGAAGACGGCAAGGCCCTGCTCAAGTTCGTCAAGCGCCTGATCAAGCTGCGCCTGGCGTACCCGATCCTGCGTCGCGGACGCTTCCTGGTGGGCGACTACAACGAAGACATCGGCGTCAAGGACGTCACCTGGCTTGCGCCAAGCGGTGATGAGATGACCATCGAGCAATGGCAGGACAGCCACGGCCGCTGCCTGGGCATGTTGATGGATGGGCGCGCCCAGGAAACCGGGATTCGCCGCCCAGGCGCCGATGCCACGTTGTTGCTGGTGGTCAATGCCCACCACGACATGGTCAATTTCCGCCTGCCGCCGGTGCCGGATGGCGGCTTCTGGACCTGCATGCTCGACACCAACCAGCCGGCGGTGCGAGGCCAGGAGCGCTTCGATTTCGATCACGAATACGCCGTCACCGGGCGTTCGCTGCTGCTGTTTGAATTGCAGCATGAGGACGAGGTGTGACATGGCCTTGCATGAGTTTCTTCGCGGCTATCGGGATTACCCGAACACCCAGGCCCTAGGTGCTGCAATGCGGGCCCTGGTGGAGGAAGGCCTGGATCAGCTGCCCTTGCCGGGCAGCGGCCAGACCCTGGAACGCTTCAGCCGACTGGCGCAAGTGGCGGGTCATGACCTGCGCTTGTGCAAGTTGTTTGAAGGCCACACGGACGCTCTGGCGATCATCGCGGAACTCGACAGCCCGTTGCCGCCGGTTGGCAGCACGTGGGGCATGTGGGCGGCCGAGCCGCCCACCGCCAAGGTACGAATCCGGCGCGATGGCCAGCGCGTGCGGCTGGAGGGCCGCAAGGCCTGGTGCTCGGGCGCGGCGGTGGTCAGCCACGGGTTGCTCACAGCGTGGGATGAAGAGGATCGCCAGCAACTGGTTGCAGTGCAAATGCACCAGCCCGGCGTAACCGTCACCGACGTGGGCTGGGCCGCCGTGGGCATGGCCGCTACCGGCAGTGTTGAAGTGCTTTTCCATGACGCCGTTGGCCTGGCTATCGGCAAGCCTGGGGACTACCTGGCACGCCCGGGCTTCTGGCAAGGCGGCATCGGCATCGCCGCTTGCTGGTACGGCGCGGCACAACGCCTGGCCGAGGCTTTGCGCGAGCAATGCAGCAAGCGCCCGGAGCCCCACGCCCTGGCGCACCTTGGCAGCGTCGACAGCGCCTTGCACAGCGCGGCCTGTGTGCTGCGTGACTGCGCCACGCATATCGACCGCCAACCCAAGGCCGATGCCCGGCTATTGGCACAACAGGCACGGGCCTGTATCGAGGAGACGGTCGACCAAGTGATCCATCACGTCGGTCGTGCGCTGGGGGCCGGCCCTTATTGCAAGGACCCGCATTTCGCGCAGTTGATGGCCGACTTGCCGGTGTACCTGCGCCAGAGCCACGCCGAACGCGACCTGGCGGCCCTCGGTGAACAAGTCGCCGGCGAGCCCACAGGGAGGTGGCAACTGTGAAAACCAATCCAATCGTTGGCCAGGGCACCCCATTGCACTTGTGGCAAAGCTCGTCGCGGCTGGCCGAACTGCCTTGCGTAACCATTGCCGAACTGGTACCTGAAGGCCGCCGTGCCGTGATCATCGCGCCGCATCCGGACGATGAAGTCCTCGGTTGCGGCGGCCTGTTGCAAAACCTTGCCGCGCTGGATCGCCCTATCCTGCTGATCTCCGTCACCGACGGCAGCGCCAGTCATCCCGGCTCACACCGCTGGCCGGTGGAACGCCTGAGCGTGGTCAGGCCGCAAGAGTCGGCGCAGGCCCTGCATCGACTGGGCTTGCCGTTGCACAGCCTGAAATGGCTGCGGGCCGGCTTTCGTGACAGCCAGGTGGCCGAGGGCGAAGAGGATTTGAGTCAATTTATCGAACGCTACCTCAAGCCCGGCGACGTGGTGTTCACCACCTGGCGCGAAGACGGTCATTGCGACCATGAAGCCGTGGGCCGGGCCAGTGCCAAGGCCGCGCGGACCGTGGGCGCTACCTTACTGGAACTGCCTGTATGGACCTGGCACTGGGCAACCCCCGAAGACGGCCAGGTGCCTTGGCACCGCGCGCGCAAGATCCTTCTAACGCCTGAGGAAGTGGCCCGCAAACGGCACGCCATTTATGCATTCGCCAGCCAGTTGGAAGGCGACCCGCAGATCGGCCTGCCGCCGGTGCTCGCGCCTTATGTGCTGGAGCGCCTGTTGCAACCCTTCGAAGTGGTGTTTGTATGAGTGTCGCCACGCCCTACTTCGATGAGCTGTTCGCCGGCAACGACGACCCCTGGGCCTTTCGCCAACGCTGGTACGAACAGCGCAAGCGGGCCCTGACCCTGGCGATGCTGACCCGGCCCCGCTACGCCTCGATTTTCGAGCCCGGCTGTGCCAACGGTGAGCTGAGCTTCGAGCTGGCCCCGCGCTGTGACCGCCTGCTGTGCTGCGACACGGCGCAAGCGGCCGTCAGCCTGGCACAGGCGCGGCTGCGGGGGTTCAGCCATGCCACGGTGCAGCAGAGTCGCTTGCCGGAGCAGTGGCCCAGTGAAACCTTTGAGCTGATCGTGCTCAGCGAGCTGTGCTACTACCTGGACCCGAAGGATTTCGATGGGCTGATCGATCGCGCCCTCGCCTGCCTGACAGCCGACGGACAAATCCTCGCCTGCCATTGGCGCCCGCCCATCGACGGTTGCCCCCAGACCGCCGAGCAGGTGCACGCCCGACTCGCCCAGCGACTGGATATGCCACATCTGACGCAGCATCACGAAAGCGATTTTCTAATGGACCTGTGGAGCCGTGACGGCACCACGGTTGCAACCCTGGAGGGACTGCGATGATCGGCATTCTGATACCCGTGCATAACGAAGAAAAGCTGCTGCCCGAATGCCTGAAAGCCGCGATGGTCGCCGCCAGTCATCCGGGCCTGCTGGGCGAAGAAGTGCAGATCCTGGTGGTGCTCGACAGTTGCAGCGATCGCAGTGCCATGATCGCCCGCGAATACCGCGTAGAAAGCCTGGAAGTGCAGGCACGTAACGTGGGCCACGTGCGTGGCGTGGGTGCGCGGCACTTGCTCAATAACGGCGCGCGCTGGATCTCCTGCACCGACGCCGACAGCCGCGTCGCCCCCGACTGGCTGGTGGCCCAGCTCGCCCTGGGTGCAGATGCCGTGTGCGGCACGGTGACGGTGGATGCCTGGAGCGAAGACTTCGACCCGGCGGCGCAAATCCGCTATCACCAGGCCTATGAGGCCCGGGGCGGCCATCGGCATATCCACGGTGCCAACCTCGGAATCAGCGCGGGAGCCTACATACGCGCTGGGGGGTTTGAGCCCTTGCCCTGCCATGAAGATGTGGAACTGGTGCGCCAACTCGAGCGCTGCGGGGCCTCCATTGCCTGGAGCCACTCGCCTCAGGTGATTACCAGCGCCCGCCTGGATTGCCGCGCCCAGGGCGGCTTCGGTGACTACCTGAAGAGCCTGATGCACGCCTCCTGAAAAAATTGCGACACCCGGCGGTGTTAAAGCGGCGATTCATAACTATCATCAGTATTCCTTGCACGGCAATCCAGGGTTGGAACGCCGTCGCGCCGCGAGCGCGCCTTGTAGGCCGCTCGCGTACCACAAGAGCCGTCCCGTCAACGGGGTACGGCCTGCACCACCGATGAACAAGGACGTGACACTCATGAAGCCTGCACTGTTAAGTGATAACCGCCGGGGCCCCGCGCAAATCTGGAACAGCGCCCCGCAACTCGCGCAAATCCCTGCCATCAATCCCGCAACCCTGGTGCCAGCTGGCGCCCGCGTGGTGGTCATCGCCCCCCATCCCGGCGACGAAGTGATCGCCTGTGGCGGTCTGCTGCAATTGCTCAGCACCCTTGAATACCCTCTGCAACTGATCTCTATCACCGACGGCAGCGCCAGCCATCCCGGTTCCACCGTCTGGCCGGTCAAGCGCCTGAGTGTGGTGCGGCCCCAGGAAAGTGTCGAAGCCCTGCGCCGCCTGGGTGTGCCCCTGCACAGCCTGAAATGGATCCGTGGCGGCTTTGCCGACAACGCCCTGGCCGCGCGGGAGCAGCAGATGAGCCAGTTCATCGCGCGCTATCTGCAACCCGGTGACGTGGTGTTCACCACTTGGCGTAACGACGGCAATGACGACCATGACGCCGTAGGCCGCGCCGCAGCCAAAGCCTGCGGACTCAAAGGCGTGCGCCTGCACGAACTGCCGATCTGGGCGTGGCACTGGCCCGTGCGAGAGTCCGCCGCAATCCCCTGGCAGCGCGCACGCAAAGTACGGCTTGATACCTGGAGCGTCGCCCGCAAGCTGCATGCCGCCCACGCTTATGCCAGCCAATTGGCGGGCGATCCGGAAATCGGCCTGGCGCCGATCCTGGCGCAGGTGCTGCTGGAGCGCATGCGCGAGCCCTATGAGATCGTTTTTTTGTAGGCGTATCAACTCGTCCATACCTGTAACTTCTGACAGTAGCGGACGCGCCCTCTGTATGGCTAGCTTAGAACCCTGGCTTGCACGGAGGGCGAATCATGAGCACACGTTTTTCTCCTGTGACGTATTTGAGCGTCTGGGGCGTGACAACGCTGCTGCTCAATTGGCCACTGCCCGCGCAAGCTGCCTGCACGCTGGTCATAACCGCTGGCGACGACACCACCATTTGCCGCGATGGCACTGCTGGCGCGCTGACGGATTTACAGGGAAACAACGTCCTGGAGTTCCCCCTCGGTGGTACCGGCATCATTGTCGGTAATGTGACCTATGGCGCGGGTAATGATCGGGTCACGATGGATTCCGGCGCGATCAATGGCGCGATCAACCAAGGTGACGGAAGAAATATTTTCCAGCTGTTCAATGGCAATATTTCCGGCACGGTGACTCAAGGCGCGGGCAGTGACATTGCGCAAATCAGCGGGGGCAGCGCCGGTGCAATCTCCCAGGGGGACGGGGTTGACCAGTACTTCCAGAGCGGTGGCACCGTCGCCTCACTGGCTCAGGGCGACGGTCATGACGAGTTCACCATGAGCAGCGGCAAGATTGTCGGCGCCTTTGAAGATGGAGATGTCGCGCTGATGACCGGTGGCAGCATCGGACGGGTCGACATGAAGCTCGACAACAACCTGTTCGACCTGAGGGGTGGAACGATCATCGGTAACCTCGTTACTGGCTTCGGAAACGATACCATTCTGGTTTCCGGAGGAACTGTCGGTGGCAACATCAGCGTCAGCGGCGGCGACGACATCATCAAAGTCAGCGGCGGGGAGATAGGTGGGCAGATCCTCGCCAGTTTTGGCAACGATGAGTTCAGTTGGGACGGAGGTGGCCTGATCCACAAGGAAATCCTCATGGGTGATGGCGCTGATAGGGGGTTCCTGTTCAACCTGACAGAAACCACCCTGGCCTCCACACCGCTCCTGGACGGCGGCCTGGGTAATGACACCCTGACCTTCGACAATACCCAATCCGCCACACCAACCCGCTATGTCAACTGGGAAACGGTCAACCTGGACAACCATTCACGCCTGACCCTGGGCGGCGACTTCAAGCTCGGTGACAGTGCTACGGGTACCGGCACGATGAACATTTTTGGTAGCGCCGCCCTACAGGTGACCCAAGGCAGCATCAGCCCCTTCACTGCCGGGCAACGTGCGAACTTGAACAACGGTGGCCTGATCGACATGACCACCGGCAGTTCCAGCGCGACCGATAGCCTGACCGTCAACGGCAACTACACCGGCAATGGCGGCGAACTGGCGCTGCAATCGGTGCTCGGTAAAGACGGCTCAGCCAGTGACAAGCTGGTGGTCAACCAGGGCACGATACAAGGTGGCACCACCATCACCGTCACCAACCTTGCGGGCCCAGGGGCCATGACCCTGCAGAACGGCATCCAGGTGGTTGAAGTTCTTAACGGTGCAACCAGCAGCGACCTCGCTTTTACCCTGCGCGGAGGTGCCGTATCCGCTGGCGCCTACGAATACTATCTGTTCAAAGGTGGCGTAACGCCAGGCACCGGCCAAAACTGGTTCCTGCGGTCCTCGGTCGTGGCTCCGCCACTGCCCAACCCTGGCGAACCTGAGAATCCTGGTAACCCTGAAAACCCCGGAAATCCTGGTAACCCCGGGAACCCTGAAAACCCGGTGGGCATCTTCCCCCCCGTTCCTGCCGATGGCACGCCAGAGCTTCCGGGCATCTTCCCAGGCGAAGAGCCCATACCGATCTATCGCCCGGAAGTCCCGGTGTATGCCGTGCTGTTTCCCGCAGTACAGCAAATGGTCCAGGGCATGCTGGGCACCTACCACGAACGCATGGGCGATCAAAGCCTGCAACGGCAACCTGGCACCTTGGCGGCAGGTTGGGGCCGGGTGTATGGCAGCAGCACACGCCAATCGTTCGCCGGCACGGTCAGCCCGTCGCTGGATAGCTCGATATCCGGTTTCCAGGTTGGCACTGACCTGTACGCCTGGACCAACGACGCTGGCCTGACCCAACGCTTCGGCTTCTTCGTCGGCCACAGTCGCCTGACGGGTGATGTGGCGGGATTCAATGGCGGTTTTCAAGGCAAGGACGCCGGCAACACCACCCTACGCGGTGATAGCTTGGGCGCCTATTGGACGCTCATCGGCGCCAATCGCGCCTATATCGATTTCGTGCTGATGGGTACACGGTTCGATGGCCACAGTGAATCCGACCGGGGCGTCAAACTCCCAACCAAGGGCCACAACGTGCTGGGGTCCGTGGAAGTGGGAATGCCGTTTGCGGTGTCTGAACACTGGGAGGTTGAGCCGCAGGCGCAAGTGATTGTCGATCGAAGCTATCTGCACAGCCAGAACGACGGGATTTCAGATGTCTCATTCAGCGCCGACACCAACGTTGTTACCCGCCTCGGCGTTCGCCTCAATGGCAGCTACAGCGTGAGCGGCATGCCGGTGCAGCCTTATGTGCGTACCAACGTGTGGCACGCCAGCGCCGGGAATAACACCATCACGTTCAATGACAGCACCAACATCAATACCGAACAGAAATCCACCACGCTGGACGTCAGCGCCGGGGCAACGTTGCAGGTATCGAGCACGGTCAGCGTGTATGGCGAGGTGGGCTACAACAGCAATCTGGACAGTAATCAGCTGAATGGGCGCAAGGGCACCATTGGAGTGAAAGTTGACTTCTAAGCCACACCACATCCCAACTGTGGGAGCGGGCTTGCTCGCGAATGCGGTGTGTCAGCCAAAAAATCTGGCACGGGTACTCCGCATTCGCGAGCAAGCCCGCTCCCACATGGGGGTCTTCAGCGCCTGAAAGTCAGGCGTCCGGCCGCAGAATCAGCACACCCAAAGGCGGCAGGTTCAACGAGAGTGACAACGGCTGCCCATGCTTGGGCTCTTCCTCCGTAAACGCTCCGCCACCGTTGCCAAAGTTGGAACCGGCATAGGTGTCGGCATCGCTGTTGATCACCTCGCTCCAGCGCCCGGCAAAGGGTACGCCGACCTTGTAAGACTCCCTCGGCACCGGCGTGAAGTTGGCCACCACCAGCACCGGCCTGCCGTCCTTGCTCCAGCGCAGCCAGGCGTAGACGCTGTTGATCGCATCGTCGCCGATCAGCCACTGGAAGCCCTGTGGCGCGTCGTCCTGGTCGTGCAGCGCCGGCTCTTCGCGGTACAGGCGGTTGAGGTCGCCCACCAGTTTCTGCACGCCCCGGTGTTCGGGGTATTGCAACAGGTACCAGTCCAGTTGCTGGTCGTGGTTCCACTCGCGCCATTGGCCAAACTCGCAGCCCATGAACAGCAGCTTCTTGCCCGGGTGCATCCACATGAAGCTCAGGTAAGCCCGTAGGTTGGCAAACTTCTGCCAGCGGTCGCCGGGCATCTTGTCGATCAACGAGTGTTTGCCGTGCACCACCTCATCATGGGAAATCGGCAGGATAAAACGCTCGGACCAGGCATACACCAGGCCGAAACTCAGCTCGTTGTGATGATGAGCGCGGTACACCGGGTCTTGCTGGATGTAGTGCAGCGAGTCGTGCATCCAGCCCATGTTCCACTTGTAGTTGAACCCCAGGCCACCCTGTTGGGTCGGCTGGCTCACGCCCGGCCATGCGGTGGATTCCTCGGCGATCACCAGTGCGCCGGGGGCTTCCAGGGCGACGACGTCGTTGAGGTGACGCAGGAAGTCGATGGCTTCAAGGTTTTCACGACCGCCGTGGCGGTTCGGCACCCATTCACCGGCCTTGCGCGAATAGTCGCGATACAGCATCGACGCCACGGCATCCACCCGCAGACCGTCGATATGGAAGTGCTTGAGCCAGTGCAACGCCGACGCCAGCATGAAGCCATGGACTTCGGTGCGACCGAGGTTGTAGATCAGGGTGTCCCAATCCTGGTGGAAGCCTTCCAGCGGGTTGGCGTATTCGTACAGCGCGGTGCCGTCGAATTGCGCCAGGCCGTGGGTGTCGGTAGGGAAATGGGCCGGCACCCAGTCGAGGATTACGCCAATGTCGGCCTGATGGCAGGCATTGACGAAGTACGCGAAATCCTCCGGCGAGCCGAAACGCGCCGTCGGCGCAAATTGCGACAGCGCCTGGTAGCCCCAGGAACCGCCGAACGGGTGCTCCATGATCGGCATCAGCTCGATATGGGTGAAGCCCAACTGCTGCACATACGGAATCAGCCGCTCGGTCAGCTCGCGCCAACTGTACTGGCGGGACACCTCGCCGACTTCGTCCAGTTCGCACTGCCAGGAACCGGCGTGCAACTCGTAGATCGACAAGGGTGCGCTGGGTTTCTGCCGTTCGCTGCGCGATTGCATCCAGTCGTGGTCCTGCCAGTCGACTTGCAGCGGCGCAGCGACCTTGGACGCAGTATCCGGCGGCAACTGCGTGGCCAGGGCCATGGGGTCGGCCTTGAGCGGCAGGATCCCGTGGGCACCGAGAATTTCGTACTTGTAGGCGGCACCCGGTTGCAGGCGCGGGATGAAAATTTCCCAGACCCCGGATGGATGGCGCAGGCGCATCGGATGACGGCGCCCGTCCCAGATATTGAAGTCGCCCACCACCGATACCCGACGGGCATTCGGTGCCCATACGGCAAAGCGCACGCCCTGGACGCCGTCGACGCTGGTCACTTGTGCCCCAAGGCAACTGCTCAGGTCGCGGTGATTGCCTTCGGCGAACAGGTACAAATCCATCTCGCCCAGCAATAACTGGCTAAAGCTGTAGGGGTCTTCAGTGACCTGTTCGCCACCGGCCCACTGGATCTTCAGCAGGTACGCCTGGCGACTGCCGAAATGCCCGACAAACAGGCCCGGCACCTGAGTCGCATCGAGGCTGCCGATGTGCTCGCCGCTGTCGCGGGCCAGTACCTGGACACTCAGGGCTTCCGGCAGAAAGGCCCGAATGAACTGGCCGCCCTGCTCGTCATCATGGGGGCCCAGGATCGAGAACGGATCATGGTGTTCGGCCCGTACCAGGGCTTCGATATCAGCAGGCTTGGGCATCACACTCAACTTTTCCTGCAGCGGTTCTTTGCTTGTAAAACTCATGACGACTCCCCACCGCGTGCAGTTTTCGATATTGGTTTCAACCCGCTGAGCAGCCCGTGCAAACCTTGCAACGGCACCGGCAACCAGCTTGGGCGATTCTCTGCTTCGTAGGCCACTTCGTACGCGGCCTTCTCCAGGCTGAACAACGCCAGCGCTGCGTCCTGGCCTTTGGCATCCTGCCAGTCATGGGCCAGTGTAGTCGTGGCAGCGTGATAGGCCTGGATAAATGCCTGTTTGGCCTCCTGCAGGTAGCGATCCGCTACCCGCTGCCGGGATGCATTGGCTTCAGGTGACTGGTCGACGCCCTGCACATTCACCGCCATGGCCGCCGCGTAATCAAACGACCGTAGCACTCCGCTCACATCCTTGTATGGGCTGTGTTTGCCGCGACGTTCAGGCAGCGGTCGCGCCGGTTCGCCCTCGAAGTCGATCAGGTAGGCATCACCTTTCACCACCAGTACCTGGCCCAGGTGCAGGTCGCCGTGCACGCGAATGCGCAACCCGCCCACCGTGGCTTTCGCCAGGTCCTGAACGTGACTGGCGATGGCCTTTTTCTGATCCAGTAAAGCACTGACCAACGCCTGATCGGCAGGGTTCAACTGAGTTTGATGCTGTTTGAGCAACTGCAACGCGCGGTCGATTTGTGCGCCCACGTGCTTGGCCCAGCCCTGGGTGTCCTTCAGGGACGTGACCTCGGGCTTGAAGGCCTTGTTGGTGGTGGGCGCCGCAAGCACCTGGTGCATCTCGCCCAGGCGCTGGCCGAGCAAGCCGGCGAAATCCGCCAGTTCGCCGAGGGCGTTGTAGTGCTGTTCCTGCTCGGACATGGCTTCGGCCAGTTCGTCGCGAATCGCTCGCTCCAGGTTGTTCTGGGTCCAGCCCCAGGCGTCGCCCTGGTTGCTCAGGTACCCCTGGGCGATCATCAGCAGGTTGTCCTGGCCGTCGGCGTCGTGGCGAATCACCGAGCCCAGCAGCGGCGAGATATGCTCGTAGCCGGCCTCGGTCAGGTAGGCGCCCATTTCCAGCTCGGGGTGAACCCCGGCGCTGACTTTTCGGATCAGCTTGAGCACCAGGCTGCCACCCACCACCACTGAACTGTTGGACTGCTCGGCCGCGAGGTAGCGCACTTCCGATTCGTCGTTCAATTCCAGCTTGGCCAACTGCGCCGTGGGCTCAAAGCGAATCTCGCCATCGGTGGAGCTGAGCACGGTGCTGGCCTGCAGGCCTTGGATCACCCCGCGGATATACGTATCGAGACTGAAAGCGTCAGTGACCAAACCCACCTGACGCACTCGCCGCACTCGGGCAAGCGCCAGTTGTTGCGGCAAGGCGCTGGTGAACTGGTCTTCGCCCAGGAAGCCGAACGGCAGCTGATAGCGGCTGACCTGCCCGGCGCTGGTGACTTCGATTTCACTGAGCAACACCGGATGCTGCGGGCTGCCGAAGCGCACGCCGTAGGCGATGTGCACGCTGTCGATCGCCGTGTCCTTGCTGGCAAACCAGCGGCGCTTTGGCAGCCACGCCGGCAACGCATTCTGTTCCAGGGTCGTGCGGCACGGCGCTTCGAGCAGCTCTTCCATGCGCTTCTTCAGCACCAGGGTGGTGAAGTCCGGGATGCTTTGCGCCGGTTCCACGTGCCAGCTTGGCATCTGGTTTTCCGCCGCGAGCACGAACCAGTAGAAGCCATACGGCGCCAGGGTCAGCAGGAAATTCAGCTGGCCAATGGGCGGGAAGGCATTGCCGCCAAGCATCTCCACCGGAACCATGCCGGCAAACGCCGAGAGGTCCAGTTCTGCGGCCTGGGCACTGCGGGACACGTTGGCCACGCAGAGGATGATTTCATTCTTGCCATCGGCGCCCACATATTCGCGGGTATACGCCAGGATGCGGCGGTTGCTGGGCGAGAGCATTTTCAGGCTGCCGCGACCGAAGGCTTTGGACTGTTTACGCACGGCCAGCATGCGCCGGGTCCAGTTCAACAACGAGTGCGGGTCCTGGGTCTGGGTTTCGACGTTGACCGATTGGTAGCCGTATTGCGGGTCCATGATCGGCGGCAGGACCAGGCTGGCCGGGTCGGCGCGGGAGAAGCCACCGTTGCGGTCGATGGACCATTGCATCGGCGTGCGCACGCCGTCGCGGTCACCGAGGTAGATGTTGTCGCCCATGCCGATTTCATCGCCGTAGTACAGGGTCGGCGTGCCAGGCATCGACAGCAGCAGGCTGTTGAGCAACTCGATGCGCCGGCGGTCTCGTTCCATCAGCGGCGCCAGGCGCCGGCGAATCCCCAGGTTGATCCGCGCCCGGCGGTCGGCGGCGTAGTAGTTCCAGAGGTAGTCGCGCTCTTTGTCGGTGACCATTTCCAGGGTCAGTTCATCGTGGTTGCGCAGGAAGATTGCCCATTGGCAGTTGGCCGGGATCTCCGGAGTCTGGCGCAGGATATCGGTGATCGGGAAACGGTCTTCCTGGGCCAGCGCCATATACATGCGCGGCATCAGCGGGAAGTGGAACGCCATGTGGCACTCGTCGCCGTCGTCGCCCTTCTTGTCACCGAAATACAGCTGGGTGTCTTCCGGCCACTGGTTGGCTTCGGCCAGGAGCATGCGGTCAGGGTAGTTGGCGTCGATCTCGGCGCGGATCTGCTTGAGCACATCGTGGGTTTCGGGGAGGTTTTCGTTGTTGGTGCCGTCACGCTCGATCAGGTACGGGATGGCGTCCAGGCGCAGGCCGTCGATGCCCATGTCAAGCCAGTAGCGCATCACCGACAGTACGGCTTTCATGACCTGCGGGTTGTCGAAGTTGAGGTCCGGCTGGTGGGAATAGAAGCGGTGCCAGAAGTATTGGCCGGCGACCGGGTCCCAGGTCCAGTTGGACTTTTCGGTGTCGAGGAAAATGATGCGGGTGCCGTCGTATTTCTGGTCGTCATCGGACCACACGTAGAAGTCCCGTGCGGCCGAACCCGGCTTGGCCTTACGGGCGCGCTGGAACCATGGGTGCTGGTCAGAGGTGTGGTTGATCACCAGCTCGGTGATCACCCGCAGCCCGCGTTGGTGGGCTTCGGCGATAAAGCGCTTGGCGTCGGCCATGGTTCCGTAGTCGCCGTGCACACCACGGTATTCGGCGATGTCGTAGCCATCGTCACGGCGTGGCGAGGGGTAGAACGGCAGTAGCCAGATGGTGTTCACGCCGAGGTCGGCGATGTAATCAAGCTTGGCGATCAGCCCGGGAAAGTCACCGATGCCGTCGTTGTTGGAGTCGAAATAGGATTTGACGTGAACCTGATAAATCACCGCGTCCTTGTACCAGAGCGGGTCTTTGATAAAGGTGGCAGCCTTGGGTTTCTTCGCCATTGGAAACTCCTGGAAAATTCGTGAGGGCCGCTGATCGTTCCCACGCTCTGCGTGGGAATGCCTGTTGCGACGCTCCGCGTCACGCTTGGGGGACGCAGAGCGTCCGGGGCTGCATTCCCACGCGGAGCGTGGGAACGATCTCAACTTACGGTAATGCGCCAGATGCCAAACGGCTGATGCCAGGGTTCGATCCGCATCCACTGGGTCTTGCCGTACC
The DNA here is from genome assembly GCF_000313235.1 of Pseudomonas sp. PAMC 26793. Taxonomy (NCBI): domain Bacteria; kingdom Pseudomonadati; phylum Pseudomonadota; class Gammaproteobacteria; order Pseudomonadales; family Pseudomonadaceae; genus Pseudomonas; species Pseudomonas sp. PAMC 26793. The sequence continues at coordinate 158,602 of NZ_AMXG01000035.1, read as the reverse complement.
AGGTCCAGCGATGGCCGGTCATCAAGTCTTCACCTTGGGTCTGGGCGTCGTCCGGCAGGCCCATCTCCCACAGCGGCAATTCGAAATTGGCCTCCTGGGCGTTGAACGGGTCGAGACTCACGGCCACCAGAATGAAGTTGCTGCCGTCCTCGCTGCGTTTGCCGAAGTACAGGATGTTGTCGTTCCACGCGTTGTAGAGTTTCAGCCCGAGGTGCGTCTGCAAGGCCGGGTTTTGCCGGCGGATGCGGTTGAGCTGGGCGATCTCGGCAATGATGTTGCCGGGGGCCGTGAAGTCTCGCGGGCGGATCTCGTACTTCTCCGAGTCCAGGTACTCTTCCTTGCCCGGCACGGGGGCCGCTTCGCACAGTTCAAAGCCGGAATACATGCCCCACAGGCCCGAGCCCATGGTGGCCAGCGCGGCGCGGATCAGAAAGCCGGCGCGGCCGGATTCATGCAGGAAACCCGGGTTGATGTCCGGCGTGTTGACGAAGAAGTTCGGCCGGAAGCACTCGCGCCACGGCGACTCGTTCAGCTCGCTCAGGTATTCGCTCAACTCGGCCTTGGTGTTGCGCCAGGTGAAGTAGGTGTAGCTCTGGGAGTAACCGACCTTGCCCAGGCGCGCCATCATCGCCGGGGTGGTGAAGGCTTCGGCGAGGAAGATCACGTCCGGGTATTTGCCGCGCACATCGCTGATCAGCCATTGCCAGAACGGCAGCGGCTTGGTGTGGGGGTTGTCCACGCGAAAGGTCTTCACGCCCTCTTCCACCCAACCGACCACGATGTCACGCAACTCGATCCACAGGCTGGGAATCGCATCCGCCGCGTAGAAGTCGACGTTGACGATGTCCTGGTATTTCTTTGGCGGATTCTCGGCGTATTTGATCGTGCCGTCGGGCCGCCAGTTGAACCAGCCCGGATGCTGCTTGAGCCACGGATGGTCCTGGGAGCACTGGATTGCAAAATCCAGGGCGATCTCCAGGCCATGATCGGCGGCGGCCTTGACCAGGTTGCGGAAGTCTTCCCGGGTGCCCAACTGCGAGTGGATCGCCTCGTGGCCGCCCTCTTCGCTGCCGATGGCATACGGGCTGCCCGGGTCATCAGGCCCGGCGGTCAGGGAGTTGTTCTTGCCCTTGCGGTGGCTGCGGCCGATGGGATGGATCGGCGGGAAGTACAGCACGTCAAAGCCCATGTCATGGATCATCGACAGGCGCGAGTGCACGTCGTTAAAGGTGCCGTGGCGCGCCGGATCGTCGGTGATCGAACGGGGAAACAGCTCGTACCAGCTGGCGAACTGCGCGGCCTCGCGCTCCACGTCAATCGGGAACACCGGGCTGATGCTCAAATAGGCGCGGTGATCGGCCTGGGTCATGAGGTGTGCACTGTCTTCGTGCAGAAACAGTGCGACTTGCTCGGTTTCCAGCAGGCCCGAGAGTTCGTGGTGCAGCAGCATCAGGCGGTCACGAAGCTCATTGTCGCTGCGCTCGGCGGCTTGCAGGACCTGGCTGCGGCCTTCCTGCAACTCCAGGCTGACCGGTACCCCGGCCTCATGTTTCTTGCTCAATTCGTAGCGGAAGCTGGCGAACGTGTCGATCCAAGCTTCGATGCAATACTCATGCGGCCCCTGGGCGGTCACGGTGAATGCGCCCTCCCAGCCGTTGTTGCCGACATCGGTCATCACCACGCTGTGCCAGCTCTCTTCATTGCGCCGGCGCCAGCGGATCATCACTGCAAGCTTGTCGTGACCATCAGCGAACACCTTGCTGGCAACCTGCACGCGCTGGCCAACCACAGCCTTGACGGCAAACTCGCCGCCGTCGATCACCGGCGTGGTGCTTTCAATCGCAATCCTTGGCAGCAACAGTGCCTGGGACAGCGATAATGTGGAGGTTGAATCGTCTTGGGTCAGTGTTTCAGCAGTCATCGAGCATCTCCCCTTAACGCCCAGTGGACGCTCTTGCGCTTGATCCAAATTCTGAAACGGCAACGCTCTCCCTGAGCAGGGCCGTATAGGTTCCGAGCATGCTGGCGATTGAAAAGTTCAGGTGGATATGACGCCATCGGGCGGGGAATCAAATCCACCGGGCGATTGTCCACCGATAGAGCAAAGCACAAAGGAGGCCACACCGATGAATATCCCTATTCCAGCTGAAACGCCTGATCCCAATATAGATAAACCGACATTGCCGCCGACCGAACCCGACCCGGTTCCCGAGCAGGAGCCACCTGGCACTCAGCCACCACCCGTGGAGGAACCACCGACGACCATGCCGCCGGTCATCGTCTAATCCTTCTCCAGCAGCCGCACTATCCTTGGCATGACGCTGAACACCGCCAATGCCAATAACGTACTGAGCACCGCCGTCGACTCCCGCCCCATCCCCGCCGCCACCCCGATGGCGGCGGTCATCCAGAGGCCGGCCGCGGTGGTCAGGCCTTTGACGTGCTGGCCCTCTTCGTCTTCCTTGCCCTTGAGGATGGTGCCGGCGCCGAGAAACCCGATGCCCGCGATCACGCCCTGCAGCACGCGGCTCATGGCGTCTGCCTGCGAGCCCGACATGCTCGGTACCAACACGAACAACGCGGCGCCCAAGGCCACGAGCATGTGGGTGCGTACCCCGGCGGCCTTGCCTTTCTGTTCGCGCTCGTAACCCAGGATCCCGCCCAATATCGCCGCAATCAGCAGCCGCACGGTGATTTGCGTCAGTTGGCGGGCATCGCCGATATCGGCAAATTCCGCTTGCAGGGTTTCCCAAACTTCATGCCACCAAGCGTCCATGGGCGTGTCCTTGTCAGGTTCGTTAGAACATGGACAGCACCGACCGTCAGTCAGTTGCGCAGAACCATTGCCTGCGCATCCCACCCTAATCAGCAATAGCCCACAAAAAGGAGATCGATATGCCCGTACGTATCGAAGGTCAGCAATGTTTCTTCACCGTCGATGCCGGCGGCCAGGAGAAACAACTGGAAGCCACCCATGTCACTGTCGAAACCGACAGCGAAAAATCCATGTCGTTTGTGAAGTTGAACGGCGACCGCACCTACATCACCGAAGCCGAAGCCGACGCATTGACCGTCGCTGGCGCCAAGGATGGCCGTAAGCACTTGAAAGCTACCGACGGTGATTCGGTGATTTGATTAACCTGGATCAGGCCCGCCTCGAAAGCGCTGCACCCCGCGCACCACCGGGTGCAGCACATTGTCGCAGGCAGGCGCTGTCGGCCCATCTGATCCGCTTTTTATCGCCCTACCTGAGTCTGTTATGCAAACAGAGCGCCGGTCATAGTTCATCTGCCTGATGGAGGCTGATGAGCGAAAGACCATGAGCGATAGAATCCCCGTCCGAACCGTAGACGTGTTTGAGCCTGCACATCCAAAGAAGATGAAGGCCAAATCCAGCGACAACCTGATTCATACCCGCAGTTTTACCGGCCTGTTCCGCACCTTGCGTGTAGCGGGCGCAGGCTTTCTGTTCCTGGCGTTTTTCGGCACCGTGTGGCTGAACTGGGGCGGCCGGCAAGCGGTGCTGTGGGACCTGGCTGAAAGCAAATTCCATATCTTTGGTGCCACGTTCTGGCCCCAGGATTTCATCCTGCTGTCGGCGCTGTTGATCATCTGTGCATTCGGCCTGTTCGCGATCACCGTGTTCGCAGGCCGGGTGTGGTGCGGCTATACCTGCCCGCAAAGCTCGTTTACCTGGCTATTCATGTGGTGCGAAAAGGTCACGGAAGGCGAGCGAAACCAACGCATCAAGCTGCAGGCTTCACCCTGGGGCTTGAACAAGCTGGCTCGGCGCTCGGCCAAGCATACGCTGTGGCTGGGTATCAGCGTGCTCACCGGGCTGACGTTTGTCGGCTACTTCACACCGATCCGGCCGCTGGCCGAAGAACTGCTGACCTGGCAAATGGGCGGCGTCAGCCTGTTCTGGGTGCTGTTTTTTACCGGCGCCACCTACATCAATGCCGGTTGGCTGCGGGAAGCGGTGTGCATGCACATGTGCCCCTATGCGCGGTTCCAGAGTGTGATGTTTGACAAGGACACCCTGACCATTTCCTACGACGTGGCCCGTGGCGAAAACCGTGGCCCGCGCAAACGTGACGTGCAACCGGCGGACGTCGGCCTCGGTGACTGCATCGACTGCCAGTTGTGCGTGCAGGTGTGCCCCACCGGTATCGACATCCGTGACGGCCTGCAAATGGAATGCATCGGCTGCGCCGCGTGCATCGATGCCTGTGATTCGATCATGGATAAAATGGGCTATGCCCGCGGACTGGTCAGCTATACCTCGGAACATCAGTTGCAAGGTGGCAAGACCCATCTGCTCAGGCCACGACTGATCGGCTACAGTGCCGTGCTGCTGGTGATGATCGGCGCGCTGGTGGTGGCCCTGGTGGCGCGCCCGATGGTGTCGCTGGACGTGACCAAGGACCGTGGGATGTTTCGCGAAAACAGTGAAGGCTTGATCGAGAACATCTACAGCCTCAAGGTCATCAACAAGACCCAGCAACGCCAGGATTATCGCCTGGAGCTGGTGGACGGCGATGGCTTCCAGTTGCAGGGCAAGACCGACATCAGCCTGGCGCCGGGAGAGATTACCGATGTGCCGGTGTCGGTGGCGATGACGGCAGACAAACCCGCCAGCAGTTCCCAGCCCCTCCGCTTCAAGGTCACGGACGTGGATGAACCGTGGATCTACAGCGCGGCGGACAGCCGGTTTGTGGCGCCATTGAATCGCTGAACCCGAGCTTTCAGCAACACTGGAGATCAAATGTGGGAGCGGGCTTGCCTGCTCCCACAGTTTGATCTGTGTTCAATCAGCAAAATCTGTTCAACGTACTGAGCCTCAATGAAACGCTACGAAAAATTCGCCGACGACATCGCAGAACTGATCCGCTCCGGCGTCCTCGGCCCCGCCCAGCGCGTGCCTTCGGTGCGCTATGCCAGCCAGACCTACGGTGTCAGCCCGTCCACGGTGTTCCAGGCCTACTACCTGCTGGAGCGTCGCGGGCTGATCCGCGCCCGGCCGCGCTCCGGGTACTTCGTCAACACCCATGCGCCGAGCCCGTTTTCCGAGCCGGTGGTGAGTGCCCATGTGCACGAATCCACCGAGGTGGACGTCAGCGAATTGGTGTTCTCGGTGCTCGATTCCATCAAGGACCCGCAAACCGTGCCCTTCGGCTCGGCCTTCCCCAGCCCGACGCTGTTCCCGCTGCAACGCCTGGCCCGTTCCCTGGCCAGCGCCAGCCGGGAAATGGACCCGCGCATGGTGGTCACCGACATGTCGCCGGGCAACCCGCAACTGCGCCGGCAAATCGCCCTGCGCTACATGGTAGGCGGGCTTATGCTGCCCATGGAAGAACTGTTGATCACCAACGGCGCCCTTGAAGCACTGAACCTGTGCCTGCAAGCCGTGACCGAGCCGGGCGACCTGGTGGCCATCGAAGCACCGGCGTTCTACGCCAGCCTGCAAATCCTCGAGCGCCTGAAACTCAAGGCGGTGGAAATCCCCGTACACCCACGCGATGGCATCGACCTCAAGGTGCTGGCGCAAAGCCTGGAGCGCTACCCGATCAAGGCCTGTTGGTGCATGACCAGTTTCCAGAACCCGATGGGCGCAACCATGCCCGAGGCCCGGAAACAGGAACTGGTGGAGTTACTGCGCAGCCATCAAGTGCCGCTGATCGAAGACGACGTGTACGCAGAGTTGTACTACGGCCAACAGGCGCCCAAACCGGCGAAGGCGTTCGACACCGAAGGCCTGGTGATGCATTGCGGCTCGTTCGCCAAGAGCCTGGCTCCGGGCTACCGCATCGGCTGGGTCGCCGCCGGACGTTATGCGCAGAAGATCGAGCGGCTGAAATTGATGACGTCACTGTGTGCATCGATGCCGGCGCAGGCGGCGATTGCCGATTACCTGCAACACGGCGGGTACGACCGGCACCTGCGTAAATTGCGCTACGCGCTGGAAGAACAGCAAAGCGCCATGCTCGCGGCCATCGCGCGCTATTTCCCGGCGCAGACACGGGTCAGCCAGCCTGCCGGCGGGTACTTCCTGTGGCTGGAATTGCCGGAGCAGACCGACTCGTTGAAGTTGTTCCAAATGGCCCTGGCCCAGGGCATCAGCATCGCACCGGGGCCGATCTTCTCACCGACCCAGCGCTTCAGGAACTGCATTCGCTTGAACTACGGCAGCCCGTGGGATGAGTCGTGTGAGAAGGCGATGGAGACCCTGGGGAAAATTGTGCGTTCGTTTTGACAGGCTGTGAAGACAACTGACGCCATCGCGGGCAAGCCCGGTTCCCACAATTGATCGCGTATCTCTGTGGGAGCCGGGCTTGCCCGCGATGGCGTCCGAAAAGGCGCTATAACTTTATCGACCGCCCGCCAGGTCAATGAAGGTCCCGGTGGCATAGGACGCCTTGTCCGACAGCAACCAGATAATCCCTTCCGCCACTTCTTCGGCACGCCCGCCACGGGCCATTGGGATGCCCGGCTCAAGCTTGCTGACCCGATCCGGGTCGCCGCTCAGCGCGTGGAACTCGGTGAAGATGAAGCCGGGACGCACGCCATTGACCCGAATCCCCTCGCCCGCCACTTCCTTGGAAAGCCCCAGAGTAAAAGTGTCCAGTGCACCTTTGGACGCGGCGTAATCCACATACTCCCCCGGCGACCCCAGACGCGCGGCAGCCGACGACACGTTGACGATACTGCCGCCCTGCCCGCCATGCTTGGGCGACATGCGCAGCAGCGCATGCTTGGCACACAGGATCGGCCCCAACACATTGGTCCTGAGGGTCTTCAGGATGCGGAACTCGGACATTTCATCGACCCGCGACTTGTGTCCCACGGTACCGGCGTTGTTCACCAAGGCCGTCACCCGGCCCAGCTCGGTATCAACACGGTGGAACAGGCCGATCACTTCGTCTTCGATGCTGACATCGGCCCGCACCGCAATGGCCTGGGCGCCGAGGGCGCGTACTTGCTCAAGCACTCGGTGAGCAGCGTCTTCATCAGACTGGTAGTTGATGCAGATACGATAGCCTTGGGCAGCGGCCAGCAACGCCGTGGCGGCGCCGATCCCACGGCTGCCACCGGTGATGACGACGACTTTGTCCATGTGTAAGGTCTCCTGATTCAACGTGAGCTGATGGATCCAATACTACCTGCGACCGGCGGGTTTTGCATGGGCTCAGGTCAACCCGAGAAGAGGGTGTTGATCACGCCAGGGTAAAAAGCTCGGCATTGGACAGTGGCGCCGGATGAGGGGTGGCCCTCGAGCCCCCAGCAATCAGCACTTGCCCCGTAGAAAGGCAGCACGCGCCATGGCCGAAACGTCCGGGGTGGAGGTCCGCGGTCAGCGTCCATTGTGCAGACCGCGGATCATAGAGCTCCGCGGTGGACGCATGTTCGGGTTGGGAGAGGCTGCTGGCGCCCACCACCAGCACTTCTCCCGTCACTAAACGGGTCGCGCTATGGTCTTTGCGCGGGACACACATCAGTGTCCGGTCCCAGCTGTTCAGGACCGGGTCATAGATAAAAGCCAGGTCTTGCGCCGGGCCAAAAGGTTCGGCAGCGCCGCCGCAGATCAACACCCGACCGTCGGCCAACAAGGTCGCCGTGTGTTGCATACGGGGAGCGGGCAAAGGCCGCAGTTCAGTCCAGCGGCTGGTGGTGGGGTCATACAGAAAGGCCCGGGGCAGTGCCGCGTTCTGCATGCCGGAATAGCCTCCGACCACCAGGACCTCCCCCGTCGCCAGCAAGGTTGCGGTGTGATTCATGGCATCCACGGGGAGCCAGGCTTTACGCTGCCAATGGCCGGTGAGCGGGTCGTAGCACTCAACGCTGTCTTGCACCTGCCCGCTACCTGACTGCAGATTATTGCCACCGACCACCAAGACGTTTCCTGACGCCAACAGCGTGCTGGTATGACCGAAACGCGGCGTGTGCAAGGGCCCGGTTGGCGTCCAGCGGTTGGTTGAGACGTTATACAACTGCACATCGCTGATCGACTGGCCGGACTCGCTCCCAGCCGTCAACAGCACAAGGCCCGACTGCAAAACCACTGCGGCACTGGCACTGCGGGGAAACGGAAGCGGCGCAACCGTCGACCACTGTGCTGACGCTTGGTGGTAGAACTCCACGCTGGCCATGAGGCGCGTGGCAGATGAACCACCGGGTGCGCCAGGCGCCAATTGGTCGAAACGCGAGCCTGAAGCCTCGCCGAGGCCTTCCCCGGCGATGACCAGTACGCCCAGGTCGCCGATGCCCACGGCGTTGTGGAAATAACGGGGTTCGAGCATCGAACCTGTGGGCGTGAATACACCGGTCATGAGCGATGCCATGTCGGTCGGCTCCCAAGTCAGCTTCCTGGAATCGACTCTATACGCGCTGTATCACGGTCGCTACTGTCAGAATTAACAGGTATGACCCGCACTCAGCCGCGGGTATCGGCCACTCCGGCGGTGGCCTTTTCAATGTCCTTCATAAACTGGTCCGCCGGCAGCGGATGCCCCAGCAGATAACCTTGCAATGAATCGCACCCCAACCGTGTGAGGAAGCTCTGCTGTGAGTCGGTCTCGACCCCTTCGGCCACAATACGCAGGCCCAAGGCTTGGCCGAGGGCGACGATAGCCGAGACGATGGCGGCATCGTCACTGTCGTGCTCCAGGTCGCGCACAAACCCACGGTCGATTTTCAGTTCATTGGCCGGCAGGCGCTTGAGGTACATCAGGCTCGAATAACCGGTACCAAAGTCGTCGATGGACAGGTCCACCCCCATGTCCGAAAGCTTCTGCAACACCGTCATGCTCGCATCGGCATCGCTCATGGCAGTGGTCTCGGTGATTTCCAGGGTCAGGCTGTTAGCTGGCAACCGGTGGCGCTCCAGCGCGTTGGCGACACTCTTGACCAGCCCGGCATGGCAGAACTGCAACGCCGACAGATTCACCGCGATGCGCCAGTCGTGATAGCCCTGGGCGTACCACACCTGCATCTGGCGGCAGGCCTCATTGAGCACCCAGTCGCCGATGGGGATGATCAGCCCGGTCTTTTCCGCCAGCTCGATAAACTTGTCCGGCAATAACAAGCCCTGTTGCGGATGCTCCCAGCGCAGCAGGGCTTCGGCACCGACCGGGCGACCGCTGACGGCGTCGAACTTGGGCTGGTAATACAGCCGGAACTGTTCATGCTCCACGGCGTTGCGCAAGTCCTGCAGCAGTTGCAGTTGTTTGCGCGCATTGGTGTTCATCGACACGTCGAAAAAGCTGTAGCCGTTCTTGCCCATGCCCTTGGCGTGATACATCGCCGCGTCGGCGTTCATCAGCAGTTCCTGGGGCGTGGCGCCATTGCCGGGGAACAGCGCGATACCGATGCTGGCGGAGATCTTCAGCTCGTGCTCGGCCACGCGGAACGACTGGTTGATCAAGCCTACCTGGCGCTCGGCCAGGCGCAGCGCGTCGTCGGGCTGGGTCAACTGCACCAGCAAGACAAACTCATCACCGCCGATGCGGGCCAGGGTGTCCTGGCTACGCAAGTCTTCCCGCAGGCGCAGGCCGACCTGCTGCAACAGCAGGTCGCCCATATGGTGGCCGAAGGCGTCGTTGACCGGCTTGAAGCCGTCCAGGTCGATAAACATCAGCGCGAAACACCCACCCTCCTCGTTCACCCGCTGTATCGCTTGTTGAATCCGGTCGGCGAGCAAGGTGCGGTTGGGCAAGCCGGTGAGCATGTCGTGCAGGGCCAAGTGAGTGAGTTCCTGGTTGGCCTGGGTCAAGGAGTCGGCCAACACCGCGGTACGGGCTTCCAGGCGGGCATCGGCCAGCGAGGTCAGCAGCGCAATGATCAGCACCGCGAGGGTGGTCACCAGCACCAGGTTATCCAGGCCCTTGCCGCTGAGGCCTGTCAGGGCTGCGCCGCAAAAACTGCCATCGGCGAAACGCGCAGCGGCCATGCCGGTGTAATGCATGCCGACGATTGCCACGCCCATCACCATCGCCGCTCCGCCCCGGGCCAAACGCACGTAAGGCGTGTTGCGCCGCAGATTGAAGGCGATCCACAAGGCCGCCGCCGAAGCCCCCACTGCAATCAACAGGGAGGCGGTGAACAGCGTGGGGTCGTAGTCGATGCCGGGCGTCATGCGCATCGCGGCCATGCCGGTGTAATGCATGGCGCTGATGCCAGCGCCCATGATCAAGGCGCCAAACGCCAGCTGCCAGGCGGGCAAACGCGGCTGGCTGACCAGCCACAAGGCAAAACCACTGGAAAGGACTGCGATCAGCAATGACAGCGCCGTGATGTCGACGTCATAGCCCAGACTGATGGGCAAGCGAAAGGCAAGCATGCCGATAAAGTGCATCGACCAGATACCCACACCCATTGCCAACGCACCGCCGCCCATCCACAGGTATACGGCGCGGCCTTTGGCCGTGGCAATACGGCCTGTCAGGTCCAACGCGGTATAGGACGCGAGGATCGCGACGAACAGGGAAATCAGGACCAGGGCGGGGGAATAACTACCGGTGAGCATGGGACTTCTCGTGACCAATGGGCCAAACGGCTTCCGTGCCGGGGTGAAAAGTCGGGGATTGTAGCGAGATTAATTCTTGTACACCTGAAATATTATCGTATAGCCATCATTCAGAATTTGACGCCAAACTACTGGCTCAAAAGCACCGCAAAACCCTTGTGGGAGCGGGCTTGCTCGCGAAAACGGAGGGTCAGTTGATACACAGTTGACTGACCCTCCGTTTTCGCGAGCCAGCCCGCTCCCACACAAGCCAGTACAGCTGCGGATCGTTGTTTACTTCTTGTCGCTCAGCTGCATTTGCCCATCCCAACCACCGCCCAGAGCCGCGATCAGTTGCACGCTGGCAACCAAACGGGTTTGCAGCAGGGTCAGCACCGTGCGTTCGTTGCTCAGGGCCGTCGCTTGCACGGTGACCACATCGAGATAAGCGATCAGACCGGCCTTGTACTGGTTCTGGGTCAGGCGCAGGGATTCACGGGCGGCGTCGAGGGCTTCGTTGCTGACAACCGCTTCGTCTTCCAGGACCTTGAGCTGCACCATATAGTTTTCCACTTCGCGGAAACCATCCAGTACGGTCTGGCGGTACTTGGCCACGGTTTCGTCGTAGGACGCTTCGGCGCGGTCGACTTCGGCCGAACGCTGGCCCCCGTCAAACAGGGTCATGGCGAGTTTCGGCCCCACCGACCAGAAGCGGTTCGGCAGGCTGATCCAGTCGGCGTAGGTGCTGCTGGAATAGCCGCCGGCCAGGCTCAGGGTCAGGTCCGGGTAGTACGCGGTCTTGGCGACGCCGATATTGGCGTTGGCCGCAATCACCGAGCGTTCTGCCTGGGCGATATCCGGGCGGCGCTCCAGCAGTTGCGACGGCAGGCTCACCGGAATCTGCGGCAGCGCCGGAATGTCCTTGCTCACCGCAAGGTTGAAGTTGGCCGGCGGCACACCTATCAGCACGGCAATTGCGTTTTCCAGCTGGGCCCGCTGCCAGATCAGGTCGATCATGCTGGCCTGGGTGCTTTTCAGCTGGGTCTGGGCCTGGGCAATGGCATCCTTGCCCGAGACACCGGCACGGTATTGGTTCTGGGTCATTTGCAGGGAGCGTTGGTAGGTGTCCACCGTGGCTTGCAGCAAACGGGTCTGTTCGTCCATGACCCGCAGTTGCAGGTAATCCTGCACCAGCTCCGATTGCTGGCTCAGGCGCATCGCCGCGAGGTCCGCTGCGCTGGCTTCGGCGCTGGCTTCATTGGCTTCCAGGCCCCGGCGCAGTTTGCCCCAGATATCGGCTTCCCAACTCACACCCAGCTGGGCGTTCAAGGTGTCGCGGATACCGCTGCTGGAGCTGCTGAGGCTGGCGTTACTGCTGCCGGTTCCCTGGCTGGCCCGGCTTTTCGAGGCACTCAGGTCAACCGTGGGGAAGAACGCACCACGGGCACTGCGCACCTGCGAGGCAGCCTGGCGATAACGCGCCTCGGCCTGGGCCACGGTCTGGTTGGAGCTGTTGAGTTTCTCTACCAGCTCATTCAGTTGTTTGTCGCCGTACAGCTCCCACCAGGCCCCCCGGGCCAACGAGTCGCTGGGCGCGGCCTGGCGCCAGCCCTGGGCTTCCTTGTACTGGGCCGGCTCGGTCAATTCGGGGCGTTTGTAATCCGGGCCGACGGCGCAGGCGCTGAGCATCAGCACGAGGCCCACTGTAGGAGCGAGCTTGCTCGCGAAAAGCCTGAGAACACCAGGTTCATTCAGGATGCCAGCGTTATCGTTGTCGCCCTTCGCGAGCAAGCTCGCTCCTACAGGGGAACGCGTTGAATCGGTCATAGCGCAGTGTCCAGGGCAGCATCGGTACGCACTCCGCGCCAACCGTTGAAACGGTGGCGCAGGCGGTCGAGATAAAGGTAAACCACAGGCGTGGTGTAGAGGGTCAGGATCTGGCTGAATACCAGCCCGCCGATAATCGTCAGGCCCAGGGGCTGGCGCATTTCCGCACCTTCGGCGGTACTGAGCAGCAGCGGCACGGCGCCCAGAATCGCCGCCAGGGTGGTCATCAGGATCGGGCGCAGCCGCACGAGGCAGGCGGCGCGAATCGATTCCAGCGGGCTCATGCCGTCCTTGCGCTCCAGTTGCAGCGCCAGGTCGATCATCAGGATCGCGTTTTTCTTCACTACCCCGATCAGCAGGAACAGCCCCAACAGCGAGATCAGGCTGAATTCCCCACCCAGCAGATAAATCGAGAGCAAGGCGCCCACCCCCGCCGACGGCAAGGTCGACAGAATGGTCAGCGGGTGAATGTAGCTCTCGTACAGAATCCCCAATACCAGGTACACCGCCACCAGCGCACCGAGGATCATGAACGGCTGGCCTTTCTGGGTGGCGGCGAAGGCGTCGGCCGTACCGGCCATCTTCGCGATCACATCTTCGGGCAAGCCGACCTTGGCAATCGCCCGCTCGATGGCGGCCGTGCCCTGCTCCACCGTGACCCCGGGTGACATATCAAACGCAATGTTTTCCGAGGCGAACTGGCCTTCATGGCTGACCCGATCATCCGCCAGGCTGTTTTCATAGTGGGCGATGGCCGACAGCGGGACGCGTGCACCGGTGGACGTGATCACCTGCATCTGATTGAGGGTGATCGGGTCCTGGGCGTACTTCGGATTGACCTCCATCACCACCTGGTACTGGTTGAGGCTGTCGTAGATGGTGGAAATCTGGCGCTGGCTGTAGGCGTTGTTGAGCACCGCGGTGACCATGTTCATATCAATGCCCAGGCGCTTGGCCTGGTCGCGGTCGACAATCAGCGTGACCTGGGCCGCACCACGGCCTTCACGGGCATCGATGGCGGTGAGTTCCGGCAGTTCACGCAACGCGGCGACCACTTTCGGGTACCACAGGCGCAACGCCGCCAGGTCGCCGCTTTGCAGGATGTAGGAATACTGCGAGGTGGTCTGGTCGCGGCCGCCACCAAATTGCAGGTCCTGGTCAGCCATCAACATCAGGCGCCCGCCGGGCACCAGCGGCACATTCTTGCGCAAGCGTTCGATCACCGCCTGGGCAGAAATCTTGCGTTCGCTGATGGGCTTGAGCCGCACCAGCATCACCGCGTTATTGGTGCCGCTGTTGCCGCCAATAAAGCCCGCCACGCTCAACACGGCAGGGTCCTGCAGGACTGCCTTGCGGAAGATTTCCATCTTCGGCTGCATGACACTGAATGACAGCCCGTCGTCGCCACGCACAAAACCGATCAGTTGCCCGGTGTCCTGCTGGGGCATGAAGGTTTTCGGCACCACCACATACAGGGCGACATTGACCCCGATGGTCACCAACAGGCTGAGCAGCGTCAGGCGCTTGTGGCGCAGCACCCAGTCCAGGCTGCGGGCGTAGCCGGCCACCATGCGGTCGTTGATCTTCTGGCTCCAGCGCTGCAAGCCTGTCTCCTGGCCTTTGACATGGGGCTTGAGCCAGCGGGCGCAGAGCATCGGGGTCAGGGTCAGGGACACCACCAGCGAGACGATGATCGCCGCCGCCAAGGTGATGGAAAACTCGCGGAACAGGCTGGTAACGATCCCGCCCATGAACAGGATTGAGAGGAACACCGCCACCAGCGAGACGTTCATCGACAGCAGCGTGAAGCCGACTTCCTGGGCCCCCAGGTACGCCGCCTTCATCGGCGGCACGCCTTCGTCGATGTGCCGGGAAATGTTCTCCAGCACCACGATGGCATCGTCCACCACCAGGCCGGTGGCGAGGATCAGTGCCATCAGCGACAGGTTGTTCAGGGAAAAGCCGAACAGGTACATCACCGCAAAAGTGCCCACCAGCGACACCGGCACCGCCAGGGTGGGAATCAGCGAGGCACGGAAGTTACCGAGAAACAGGTACACCACCAGGATCACCAGGGCCACGGCAATCAGCAAGGTCATCTCGGCTTCGTGCAAAGTGGCGGTGATCACCGGCGAACGGTCCATGGCCAGGTTCAGCTTGACGCTGGACGGCAATACCGCCTGCAAGGCCGGCAGTTGCGCCTTGATCTGCTTCACCGTCTCGATGATGTTGGCACCGGACTGGCGGTTGATCACCAGCAGCACCGCCGAGTCATTGTTGAAGAAGCCGCTGTTGTAGCGGTCCTCGACGCCATCGCTGATTTTCGCCACATCCCCCAGGCGCAGGGCCGCGCCATTCTGGTAGCGGATCAGCAGTGGTTCGTAGTCCTTGGCCTTTTCCAACTGGTCGTTGGCCTGGATCTGCCAGTTGCGCTCACTGTCTTCCAGCGAGCCCTTGGGCCGGCGCACGTTGGCATTGGCGATGGTGTTACGTACATCGTCCAGAGCCACGCCGTATTGGTCGAGGGCCTTGGGTTCAAGTTCGATGCGCACGGCGGGCAAGGAGCTGCCGCCGATCTGCACTTCACCCACCCCCGGCACCTGGGACAGGCTCTGGGACAGAATGGTCGAAGCCAGGTCGTACAACTGGCCCTTGGGCAACACGTCCGAGGTCAGGGACAGCACCATGATCGGCGCCTGGGACGGGTTGATCTTCTTGTAGGTGGGCATGCTGCGCATGCCACTGGGCAGCAGGTTACGGGAGGCGTTGATCGCCGCCTGCACTTCCCGCGCCGCGCCGTTGATGTCGCGATTGGAGTCGAACGCCAGGATCACCCGGGTCGAACCCTGGCTCGACGAACTGCTCATGGTGGTAATGCCGGCAATTGCGCCGAAGGAGCGCTCCAACGGTGTGGCCACCGTAGACGCCATCACCTCGGGGCTGGCGCCGGGCAAGCTGGCCGACACCACGATCACCGGGAAGTCGATCTGCGGCAAAGGCGAGACTGGCAGCAGGTTGAAGCTGACGCCGCCCAGCAGCATGATCGCCAGGCTCAGCAGCATGGTCGCTACCGGCCGGCGAATGAAAGGTCCGGACAGGTTCATGACTCAACCGGCTCCAGGCGCACGGGCTCTTTGCGCCAGCGACGGCCGAGGCGGTCGAAATACAGGTAGATCACCGGAGTGGTAAACAGGGTCAGCACCTGGCTCACCAGCAGCCCACCGACCATTACCAGGCCCAGAGGCTGACGCAGTTCTGCACCGGAACCGGTGGCGAGCATCAACGGCACCGCACCGAACAGCGCCGCCAGGGTGGTCATCAGGATCGGCCGGAAGCGCAACAGCGCCGCCTGGTAGATCGCGGTTTGCGGGTCCAGACCCTGGTTGCGCTCAGCGTCGAGGGCAAAGTCGATCATCATGATCGCGTTCTTCTTCACGATACCGATCAACAGGATGATGCCGATGATCGCGATCATCCCCAGGTCGTTGCCACTGAGCAGCAAGGCCAGCAAGGCCCCTACCGCTGCCGACGGCAAGGTCGAGAGAATGGTGATCGGGTGGATGTAGCTCTCGTAGAGCACACCCAGCACGATGTACATGGTCACTACCGCCGCCAGGATCAGCAGCAAGGTACTCGACAGTGAAGCCTCGAACGCCTGGGCCGCGCCCTGGAATTGAGTCTGCACGCCGACGGGCATGCCGATGTCCTTCTGGGCCTGGTTGATCAGTTCCACACCCTTGCCCAGCGCCACGCCGGGGGCCAGGTTGAACGACATCATCACCGCCGGGAACTGGCCGATATGGGCGATCGCCAGCTGGGCCTGGCGCTGTTCCACGTGGGCCAGGCTCGACAGCCGTACCTGACCGCCGTCGGTGGTTTTCACGTGGATCTGGTTCAGGGCGGCCGGGCCGAGGGTTTCCCCCGACTGGGCCTGCAGCACCACACGGTACTGGCTGGCCTGGGTATAGATGGTGGAAATCTGCCGCTGGCCGAACGCGTCGTACAGCGCATCAGTGATGGTCGAGACCGACACGCCAAGGCGCGAAGCCGCGTCGCGGTCGATCACCAGGTACACCTGCAGGCCTTTATCCTGCAGGTCACTGGCGACGTCGGAGAGTTCCGGCAGTTGACTGAGGGCGTGCACCAGCTTGTCACTCCACAGCGCCAGCAGCTCGGCGTCCGGCGAGGACATGCTGAACTGGTACTGGGTGCGGCTGACGCGGTCTTCAATGGTCAGGTCCTGCACCGGCTGCATGAACAGGCGGATACCCACCAGCTTGTCCAGCTGCGGTTGCAGGCGCGTGATGATCTGTGCCGCGCTGAGGTCCCGTTCGCCGTGGGGTTTGAGGTTGATCAGCAGGCGGCCGCTGTTGAGGGTGGCGTTATCACCGTCCACCCCGATGTAGGACGACAGGCTTTCCACCGCCGGGTCTTCGAGGATGATCTTCGCCAGTTCCTGCTGGCGCTGGCTCATGGCCGCAAACGAAATCGACTGCGGCGCTTCGGAAATGCCCTGGATCACGCCGGTGTCCTGCACTGGGAAGAAGCCCTTGGGCACCACCAGGTACAGCACCACGGTCAGGCCCAAAGTGGCGATGGCCACCAGCAGGGTCAGCGGCTGGTGTTTGAGCACCCACTGCAACTTGCGCCCGTAGGCTGCGATCAGCCAGTCGATCCAGGCGCCGCTGGCCTTGTAGAAACGGCCCTGCTCTTCTTCCTTGGGTTCGCGCTTGAGCAAACGCGCGCACATCATCGGCGTCAGGGTCAGGGACACCACCAGGGAAATCAGGATCGCCACCGCCAGAGTAATGGCAAATTCACGGAACAAGCGTCCCACCACGTCGGCCATGAACAGCAACGGGATCAATACCGCAATCAGCGACAGGGTCAGGGAAATCAGGGTGAACCCGATCTGCTTGGCGCCCTTGAGCGCGGCCGCCATGGGCGTCTCGCCTTCCTCGATATAGCGGGAAATGTTCTCCAGCATCACGATGGCATCGTCCACCACAAAACCGGTGGCGATGGTCAGAGCCATCAGCGTCAGGTTGTTGATGGAGAAACCGGCCAGGTACATCACGCCAAAGGTGCCTACCAGGGACAGTGGCACAGCAATGGACGGGATGATGGTGGCACTGAAGCGGCGCAGGAACAGGAACGTCACCATCACCACCAGGGCAATGGCGATCAGCAATTCGTGCTGTACGTCACGGACCGAGGCCCGGATGGTCTGGGTCCGGTCGGTGAGCACCGTCACGTCGAGGCCGGCCGGCAGGTTGTCGGTGATGCTCGGCAACAATGCCTTGATCCGGTCCACCACTTCGATGACGTTGGCCCCGGGCTGGCGCTGAATGTTCAGCAAGACCGCCTGGTTTTCATTGGCCCAGGCCGCGAGGCGTTCGTTCTCGGCGCCGTCGACGATCTGCGCCACGTCCTTGAGTCGCAGCGGCGCGCCGTTGTTGTAGGCGAGGATCAGCTCGGCGTATTCCTTGGGCGAGACCAACTGGTCGTTGGCGTCGAGCATCGACACCCGCGTAGGGCCGTCAAAGTTACCCTTGGGCTGGTTGACGTTGGACGCGGCGATCAGGGTACGCACGTCTGACAGGTTCAAGCCGTTGGCCGCCAGGGCCTCGGGGTTGACCTTGATTCGCACCGCCTGGCGCTGGCCACCGGCGATGCTGACCATGCCGACGCCGCTGATCTGCGCGATTTTCTGCGCCATGCGCGTGTCGACCAGGTCGTTGAGCTTGGGCAGCAACATGGTCTTGGAGGTGATGGCCAGGGTCAGTACCGGGGTGTCCGCCGGGTTGACCTTGTTGTACACCGGCGGTGCCGGCAAGTCCTTGGGCAGCAGGTTGGTGGCGGCGTTGATCGCGGCCTGCACCTGTTGCTCGGCGACATCCATGTTGATGTCGAGGTTGAAACGCAGGGTCAGCACCGAGGCGCCGCCGGAGCTGGTGGACGCCATCTGGGTCAGGCCGGGCATCTGCCCGAACTGACGCTCCAGGGGCGCCGTCACCGCGCTGGTCATCACGTCCGGGCTGGCGCCGGGGTACAGGGTCATCACCCGGATGGTCGGGTAGTCCACCTGGGGCAAGGCCGAGACTGGCAACAGGCGATAAGCGATCGCCCCGGCCAGAACAATGGCCAGCATGCTCAGGGTGGTGGCTACCGGGCGAAGGATGAACAGCCGCGAGAGGTTCATGCGCCGCCCTTTTGCGCCTTGCCGGCATCAGCCGGGCCTTGCTGCGTCTTGGCTGCCGGCTGGCCCTGGAGGTGTTCGGTCGGCGTGGTCGGCACTTCAGTGCTGTCGTTGACCACTTCGATATCGCTGCCGTCCTTCAGGCGGTCGGTGCCTTCCAGTACCACACGGTCACCGGCGGCCAGGCCTTGTTTGATCACGGTGTTGTTGCCGTCGGAGTCACCGATCACCAGCGGACGTACCTTGACCTTCTTGTCGCCATCGAGCACGTAGACGAAGGTGCCATTGTTGCCGAACTGAATCGCCGCCGACGGCGCCAGCACCACGTTATGCAGGGTGTCGGCCAGCAGGTGCACATTCACGAACTGGTTGGGGAACAGCGCCTGGTCCTTGTTATCGAACCGCGCCTTGAATTTCAGGGTGCCGGTGGTGACGTCGATCTGGTTGTCCAGGCTCTGCAACACGCCGCTGGCTTTCAGGGCCACATCGCCACGGTCCCAGGCTTCTACCGGCAGCTTGTTGCCGGCGTGATAACGCGCCAGCACGGTTTCCAGGGTGTTTTCCGGCAGCGTGAAGACCACGCTGATGGGTTGGGTCTGGGTGATCACCGCCAGGAAGGTGGTGTCGTTGGCCGCGACGAGGTTGCCCACGTCCACCTGGCGCAGGCCGACACGCCCGGTAATCGGGGCGCGGATCTTGGTAAATTCGAGGTTGAGTTTGGCGTCATCCACCGCGCCCTGGTTGGTCTTGACCGTGCCCTGGTACTGCAACACCAGCGCTTCGGCGGTGTCCAGGGTCTGCTTGGCGATACTGTCCTGGGCATACAGGTCGCGATAACGCTGCACGTCGACCTGGGCGTTTTTCAACTGGGCCTGGTTCTGCAGCAACGTGCCCTGGGCCTGGAGCAAGGCATTCTGGTAACTGCGCGGGTCGATTTCCGCCAGCAAGTCACCGGCCTTGACCATCTGCCCTTCTTCAAAGGCGATCTTGACCAGCTCTCCCCCTACCCGACTGCGCACATTAATGGTGTTCAGTGCGGTGACCGTGCCCAGTGCCTTGTAGTACACCGGGAACTCACCCAGCACGGCGGGCGCCACACGCACCGGGACCGGGCCAGTAGAACCACCAAAGCCCGGACGCATCATGCCCGACTTGCCGGCATGCCCCGCGGGCTTCTTCTCGGCACTGTCTTTGTGGCTGCTGCCGGGCCAGAACTTCCAGCACAGGCCGGCAATAACCAGCAGCACGAGCAGGCCGAACAGCCAGCGGCGGGAGTGACGAGGGGTGGATTGCATGGAGTGATCAACCATTGGGTGCGAGAGCTTCTTCTTCGGGAGGCTGAAAGATAAGCACTGGGGCGCGTTAAGAAAAGCGCCTTTACCGGCTATTTACCTTGGATTACAACTTTTAACTTCTTCGCTTAGTCCATTGGCTATCCGGCTAAGCGTCTGAAGCACAAATAAAAACGGCCTGGACTAGGCCAGGCCGTAATACTGCATCACGCGTGTTACTGCAAAACGACAGTCACGCGTAGTTACAGTTACTTCAAAACAGCCAGGGCTGCTTCGTAGTTTGGCTCTTGGCCGATTTCGCTGACCAGTTCGCTGTGCAGCACGTTGTCGTTTTCGTCCAGTACCACGACGGCACGGGCGGTCAGGCCGCGCAGCGGGCCATCAGCAATCGCAACACCGTAGTCGACAGCAAAGGCTGCCTCGCGGAAGTCAGACAGGTTCTTCACGTTTTCCAGGCCTTCGGCACCGCAGAAGCGCGCCTGGGCGAATGGCAGGTCAGTGGAGATGCACAACACCACGGTGTTGTTCACGTCATTGACCTGGGCGTTGAACTTGCGAACCGAAGTGGCGCAGGTCGGGGTATCAACGCTTGGGAAGATGTTCAGCACTTTGCGCTTGCCGGCAAAGCTTGCCAGGGTTGCGTCGGACAGATCGCCGGCAGTCAGGGTGAAGTCTGGCGCCTTGGCGCCGACTTTCGGCAAATCGCCTTCGACCTGGACAGGGTTGCCTCGGAGGGTAACTTGAGCCATGAACGGAATCCTTCTAGTGGTGGTAGTGAAACGAAATTCAGGTGCCGAAGTTAAACACAAAGTTCGATTGGCACCTATGGGCGCACGCAAATTGTCATGGGCCGCGGCTCAACGACCCGCCGCCACGAACCCCCGCTGCCGTTGATTCTGGTGGATGAGCCGAGCATCTATCGGCGCTATGCCCTGGAGGCACTGGAACGGGCGAACATTCCGTGGCGCCGGGCGTACCTGGCGTCGAACCTGATCGGGATCAAGGCGGCAACTCGCGCAGGGCTCGGCGTAACCCCACGGAGCATGGAAATGCTCGGGCCGGACATGCGGGTATTGGGAGAGATTGCACGCAAGGCTTATGACTTGATCAGGGCCAGCCAGGGGCTGGCACTGGGGTGACGGTTATTGCTGGGTCAATTGGGTCCACAACGCAGGTGCGCCGGCGGACTTGGCGATCGCCTCAAGGCGCGCCGCGTGTTCGGCCATGTCTTGCTCGCTGGCGCGAATAATCGTGGTGGGCTGGCGATCCGCTGGCAGGCGGCGGATTTCCGAAGGACGATTGCCCGAGCCTTCTGCCGAGCCATTGCCGTCCGAAGCGTTACCGGCCAGAGACAGGCTGGTCTGGCCGCCGGTCATGGTCAGGTAGACGTCGGCGAGAATCTCGGAGTCGAGCAAGGCGCCGTGGAGTTCACGGCCGGAGTTGTCGACCCCATAGCGTTTGCACAAGGCATCGAGGCTGTTGCGCTGACCCGGATGACGCTCACGAGCCATCATCAGGGTGTCGAGGATCGAGCAGTGTCGGGTGATATCGGCCCGGTCGGTCGCCCCCATCAGCGCGAATTCGTTGTTGATGAAGCCAACGTCGAACGCCGCGTTATGGATGATCAACTGCGCGCCGTTGATGAACTCGAAGAACTCATCGGCCACTTCGGCAAACCGCGGCTTGCCCACCAGGAATTCGTTGGTGATGCCGTGGACGCCGATGGCGCCTTCGTCACTTTCGCGATCCGGTTGCAGGTAGACGTGGAAGTGCCGGCCGGTAAGGCGGCGGCCCATCAGTTCGACGCAGCCGATTTCAATGATCCGGTGGCCGTCGGTCACCGGCATGCCGGTGGTTTCGGTATCGAGTACAACAGATCGGATGGCCATCAGGGTTCAGCTCTCAACGGTTTGGTACATTTCAAGGGGCGGGATCTTAACACGTCAACCGGCATCAGCTCTGCTTGTAGCCACGCACTTCATCCACGCCGCGATTGGCCAGTTGGTCGGCCCGCTCGTTGCCGGGATGGCCGATGTGCCCGCGCACCCATTTCCAGGTGATGTTGTGGCGGTTGCATTGTTCATCGAGCAACTGCCACAGGTCGGCGTTTTTCACCGGTTCCTTGGCGGCGGTTTTCCAGCCGCGCTTCTTCCAATTGACCATCCACTCGTTGATGCCCTTCATCACGTATTGGGAGTCAGTCACCAGCAATACGTCGCAACGACGCTTGAGCTCTTCGAGGCCACGGATCGCCCCCATCAGCTCCATGCGGTTGTTGGTGGTGTTGGCTTCGCCACCCCACAATTCCTTCTCCACGCCCTTGCACACCAGCAAGGCGCCCCATCCGCCGGGGCCGGGGTTGCCCTTGCAGGCGCCATCGGTGAAGAGTTCTACGGTATCGGTCATTTCACTGTCCATTAAAGCGGGATCCATCAAAGCGGGTTGCCGATAATCGACCGACAAGGGCCCGAGGTCGGGAGACTCGACCTGAAATCAAAAAAGGTTTTTTACTGTTCGCTCTGCTTGCGATTGACCTTGGCCATGGGCATCGGCACGAGCTTGCCC
Organism: Pseudomonas sp. PAMC 26793; assembly: GCF_000313235.1. Classification (NCBI taxonomy): domain Bacteria; kingdom Pseudomonadati; phylum Pseudomonadota; class Gammaproteobacteria; order Pseudomonadales; family Pseudomonadaceae; genus Pseudomonas; species Pseudomonas sp. PAMC 26793. The sequence goes on along the minus strand of NZ_AMXG01000035.1, from coordinate 136,218 downwards.
ATCGGTTCGCGGCGTACCTGGCGCACTGGGCGCAGGCCAACGACGATCTTGCGCGCCACCAACAAATAGAAACCACCGCCAGACAATTGCCAGGCACCGGCCCTGCGTTCCCAGCCCGCCAGCCGGCCTTGCCACTTGGCAGACGCAAGCGGCGGACGATAGCACCCGAAGCGGCGTTTCTCCAGCGCAAAGCCCAGCAGGTTCAACCAATCGCCGACGCGCGACGGGGATATGCAGCGCGCCTGGCGTAACCCGTCGTGGGCGAATACATGGCGCAAACCCCAACTGCTCCAGGGGTTGATGCCGATGATCAGCAAATGGCCACCTGGGCGCACACTGCTGGCGGCTTCGCGCAGCAAACCATGGGGCGACAGGCAGAAATCCAGGCCATGCTGCAACACCACTACGTCGGCCGCATGCTCGCTCAACGGCCAGGCCTGCTCCTCGCACACGATCTCGACACCCGGCAACGGCGCCCCCAGGCGCACATTGCGTTGTACCTGGGGCGCCGCCGGCGGGGTTTGTGCCGACGGGCCGTAATGCACCAGGTAGCCACCAAAGAACCGACCCAGCTCGTCTTCGAGCATGCGTCGTTCTTCATCCAGTAAAAATTGCCCGACAGGCCCGGACAGCCATTCACGGGCGGCACTGATCAGTGCCAGCCACTCGGGATCGGCCTGGGCGAACGCTTTATCAGTCATTGCATTCTCCAACTCGCCAAGAAGCTCTAAGATGCACCAATGTGTTCAGCTTGGCGAATCAAAGAATGATACAGATCAGTGCCCTGCCCGCTTTCACCGATAACTACATCTGGTTGTTACAGGATCAGCCGAACAAGCGCTGCGCGGTGGTCGATCCCGGTGATGCCGCGCCCGTGCTGGCCTGGCTCCAGCAGCATCCCGACTGGACCCTCAGCAACATCCTGGTGACTCACCATCACCACGATCATGTTGGCGGCGTCGAGCAACTGAAAAGTGTTTCAGGCGCCACGGTCTACGGCCCGGCGAACGAAAACATCCCGGCGCGGGACGTCGCGCTCCAGGACAACGACCGCATCAACGTGCTGGGCTGGGACTTCGAGGTGTTTGCCGTGCCCGGGCACACCCTGGGCCATATCGCCTTTTATCACGAGGGCGTGCTGTTCTGTGGTGACACCCTCTTCGCCGCCGGTTGTGGCCGGCTGTTCGAAGGCACACCGCAACAAATGCACACCTCCCTGGAACGCTTGGCGGCACTGCCGGCCAACACGCAGGTGTACTGCACCCATGAATACACACAAAGTAACCTGAAGTTCGCCCAGGCCGTGGAGCCGCATAACGCGGATATCGCCGAACGGGTGGAGAACGTGCGGCAACTGCGGGCGAACGGCGAGATCACATTGCCTTCAACCCTGGCCCTGGAAAAACTCACCAACCCTTTTCTGCGGACCTCTGAAACATCCGTTAAAGAAAAAGCGGACGAACGGAATGGCCGGGATAACCAGGCCGGGAGTGAGGTATTTGCTAGCTTGAGGTCGTGGAAAGATACGTTCTAAGTGGAAGGATTCTGATACGTAATTTCTGAATGGTTGACCGGAACCAAAGCGCTTTCTAGAATCGCCCGACATTTTTGCCCGGAACTTACTTCCAGCCAATGTCGTCATCTATTCGTAAAACCAACCATTCAGACGCATTGACCCGCCTGGCTCAAGCCGTGGCGGTGGCTGTGTCCGCTACTCTGGCGGGCTGCCAATCGACCAATTTTGCCGCACAATCCACCGTGCAACCCAAACCCAACCTTACCGCCAAGATCAAGCAAAAACCCATTTGGCTATCAGAGAAGCCAAGCCCGGAAGTGCCCCAGGATGTCTGGGAACGCATGCGCCGGGGCTTTCAATTGCAGGACGGGTTAGGCGTCAACCCGCGCATTGAACAGCAACGATTGTGGTTTGCCAGCAACCCATCCTTTCTTGAGAACGCCGGCGAACGCGGCAGCCTCTACATTCATTACATCGTCGAACGCCTTGAAGAACGCAACATGCCCCTGGAGCTGGCGCTGCTGCCAGTGATTGAAAGTGCCTACAACCCAATGGCCTATTCCCGCAGCGATGCGGTGGGCCTGTGGCAGTTCGTTCCCGCCACCGGGCGCTACTTCAACCTGCGCCAGACCCGCGCCTACGACGGCCGCCGCGACATCACCGCCTCCACCACCGCCGCCCTCGACTACCTGACACGTCTGCATGACATGTTCAACGGTGACTGGCTGCTGGCACTTGCGGCCTATAACGCGGGCGAAGGCACGGTCAGCCGGGCCATCGAGCGTAACGAGAAGCTCGGCTTGCCGACGGACTACTGGAACCTGCCACTGCCCCAGGAAACCAAGGACTACGTGCCCAAGTTCCTGGCGCTGTCCCAGGTGGTGCTGGCCCCCGAGGCGTACGGCGTCAACCTGAACCCGATTGCCAACACGCCGTACTTTGAAGTGGTAGAAATCAAAACCAGCATGGACCTTTCACGGGTCGCCGCGCTGGCCGAGATCGACGAAGACGAACTATTCCAGCTCAACCCGGCCTTGAAGCAGCGCACTACTTTGGACGGCCCGCAGCATTTGCTGGTGCCGACTTCCAAGGCGCAGTTGCTGGCCAGCAGCCTTTCGGCGATGAAGCCCGAAGAATTGCTGAGCATGCGTCCGAAAAAGCCGGTGTTCGACGACGTTGAGCACAAGGCTATTGCCGGTCGTACCCGCAGCTACAAGGTGCGCAGCGGCGACAACCTGACGCTGATTGCCAAGGCCAACAAGGTCGACGTACATGACCTGCAGCGCTGGAACAAGCTCAATGGCCAGGCGCTCAAGGTCGGCCAGACCCTGGTGATGCAGGACACCCGCAAGCTGGTGGCCAAGGCTGACAGCAAGAAGCCGGTGCAATACAAGGTCAAGAAAGGCGACTCGCTGTACATCGTTGCCAAGCGCTTCAACGTCGAGATGCAACATCTCAAGCGCTGGAACCCGCGCACTGGCCAGGCGCTGAAGCCAGGGCAGATGCTCGTGGTTTCCGGGCCTAGATAACACCGCAAACCCCGTAGGAGCGAACTTGCTCGCGCAAAACGCAAGGACACCGCGTTAATTCAGAATGCCAGCGTTATCGTTGGCGTCCTTCGCGAGCAAGCTCGCTCCTACAGGTTTCACCGCGCCTCAATCCCCGCCGCTTCACCAGCCTTTTTCCAATCGGAACAAGCTGTTACTGTACGCTTCATAAAGCCCAAGCCGCCTGGATCGGATCTCTGACTTGAAGCGTCCCCTCCTTCTACTAATAAGTCTGGCCTTGAGCTTTTCCGCGAACGCAGCCATCACCGAGAGCCACGGTTATGCGCAGTTCGGCACGCTCAAGTACCCGGCCAAATTCACCCACTTCGACTGGGTAAACCCCGCAGCGCCCAAGGGCGGCACCTTGCGGGTCATGGCGTTTGGCACGTTCGATACTCTCAACCCTTACACTTTCAAGGGTTCCAGCCCGGTCTCCACCGCCAACTTCCTGCAATACGGGGTCAACGAGCTGAATGAGCCGTTGATGGTCGGCACCGGCCAATACGCCCCTTCCGGCGATGAGCCGACTTCCAGCTACGGCCTGATTGCCCAATCGGTGGAATACAGCGAGGACCGCAGCTGGGTGGTGTTCAATCTGCGCCCCGAGGCACGCTTCCACGATGGCAAGCCGATCACGGCCTACGACGTGGCGTTTTCCTATCGCACGCTGCTGACCGAAGGCCACCCGCAATACCGCACCAACCTGCAGGAAGTGGCCCGGGTCGACATTCTTAACCGGCACCGCATTCGCTTCGTGTTCAAGCGCGCCGGCAACCCATTGCTGATCCTGCGTCTGGGCGAGCTGCCCGTATTGCCCCAGCACTACTGGAAAAACCGTGACTTCAAGGCCACCACCTTTGAGCCGCCGCTGGGCAGCGGGCCTTACCGCATCACAAAGGTCTCGCCGGGACGGCAACTGGTGTTCGAACGGGTCAAGGATTACTGGGGCAAGGACCTGCCGGTCAACCGTGGTTTCTATAACTACGACAAGGTCGAGGTGGAGTTCTACCGCGACAGCGACGTGGCCTTCGAAGCCTTCAAGGCCGGCGAGTTCGATATCTATATCGAGCACCAGGCGAAGAACTGGGCCAACGGCTACAACTTCCCGGCGGTCAACCGGGGTGATGTGATCAAGGCGCAGATCGCCCACCAGATCCCGACTCAGAGCCAGGGCCTGTTCATGAACAGCCGGCGCCCGGCCTTCAGCCAGGCGAAGGTGCGTGAAGCCCTGGGCTTGATGTTCGATTTCGAGTGGACCAACCGCACCCTGTTCAGCGGCGCCTATAAACGCACCCTCAGCTATTACCCCAACAGTGAATTCTCTGCCACCGGCGTGCCCACCGGCCATGAGTGGCTGATGCTCTCGCCCTATCGCGATCAACTGCCGGCCAACCTGTTTACCCAGGCCTTCAGCCTGCCCCAGACCGACGGGCGCGGCATCCCCCGGGACACCCTGCGCCGCGCCCTCGCCTTGCTGGCCGAAGCGGGCTGGAAGCTGTCAGGGCAACGGTTGCTTAACAGTGACGGGCAGCCCCTGCGCCTGGAAATCCTGCTGGTTAATCCGAACCTGGAGCGCATCCTGCAACCCTATGTCGAAAACCTGACAAGCATCGGCGTCGATGCCCGCTTGCGCACGGTAGATCGCGCACAGTACAAACAACGCCTCGATCAGTTCGACTTCGACATGATTCTGATGACCCTCAACCAGACCCTCAGCCCCGGCCTTGAGCAGTGGCAGTACTTCCACTCCAGCCAGGTGGGGATCAAGGGCAGCAAGAATTACGCGGGCATCGCCAACCCGGTGGTCGACCATCTGCTGGAACAACTGCTGGCGGCGCAAACCCGTGAAGAACAATTGGCAGCCGGCCGGGCACTGGACCGCGTCCTGCTGTGGCAGCACTACAGTATTCCCAACTGGTACCTCAACTATCATCGCCTGGCGTACCGCAACCGGTTCGCCTTCGTCACCACGCCGCCCTACAGCCTGGGCCTGAGCGCATGGTGGCTGAAAGCTTCGGAGAAAGCCCAATGATGCCTTTGCGTACTGCGATCCTTGGCAGCCTGTTGTTGTGCGGCGCGGCCAATGCGGCCCCACAACATGCCCTGACCCTCTATAACGAACCCCCCAAGTACCCCGCCGACTTCAAGCATGTCGACTATGTAAATCCCGACGCACCCAAGGGCGGTACCTTTCGCGAATCCAGCATGGGCGGCTTCGACAGCCTCAACCCGTTCATCAGCAAGGGCGTGCCGGCAGACAATATCGGGCTGATCTACGACACCCTTGCCCAGCAAAGCCTGGACGAACCCATCACCGAATACGGCCTGGTGGCCGGCAAGATCGAAAAGGCCCCGGACAACAGCTGGGTACGCTTCTACATTCGCCCCGAAGCGCGCTTTCACGACGGCCACCCGATCCGTGCCGAAGACGTGGTATTCAGCTTCCAGACGCTGATGAAGGACGGCTCGCCGATCTACAAGACCTACTACGCCGACGTCGACGAAGTGGTCGCCGAGGACCCGCTGCGGGTGCTGTTCAAGTTCAAGCGCACCAACAACCGCGAACTGCCGCTGATCCTTGGGCAACTGACAGTGTTGCCCAAGCATTACTGGGAGGGCCGCGACTTCTCCAAGGGCAACCTGGAGATTCCGTTGGGCAGCGGCCCGTATAAGGTGGCGGAGGTCAAGGCCGGGCGTTCGGTCCGCTACGAGCGGGTCAAGGACTACTGGGCCAAGGACCTGCCGATCAACAAGGGCTTCTACAACTTCGATTACCGCGTCACCGACTACTACCGCGACAACACCGTGGCCCTCGAAGCCCTCAAGGCCGGGCAATTCGATTACTGGCTGGAAATCAGTGCGAAAAACTGGGCCAACGCCTACAACACCCCCGCCGTTGCCCAGGGCCGCCTGATCAAGGAAGAAATTCCCAACGGCAACCCTACCGGGATGCAGGGCTTCGTGTTCAACACCCGCAAGCCGATGTTCCAGGATGTGCGAGTGCGCAAGGCCATCAGCCTGTTGCTGGACTTTGAATGGAGCAACAAACAACTGTTCAATGGCGCCTACACCCGCAGCCGCAGCTATTTCGAAAACTCCGAGATGGCCGCCACCGGCCTGCCCGGCCCGGATGAGCTGGCGATTCTTGAACCGCTGCGGGACAAGATCCCGCCCCAGGTATTCACCGAAGCCTTCGAGCCGTCGAAGACCGACGCCAGCGGCATGATCCGCACCCAGCAGCGCGAGGCCTATCAGTTGCTGCAAGAGGCCGGCTGGAAGATCGTCGACGACAAGATGGTCGACAGCACCGGCAAACCGGTGACCATCGAGTTCCTGCTGGCCCAGACCGAGTTCGAACGCATCCTGTTGCCGTTCAAGCGCAACCTGGCAGACCTGGGGATCGACCTGGTGATCCGCCGGGTCGACATCTCGCAGTACATCAACCGCATCCGCTCCCGGGATTTCGACATGGTGGTGGGCAGCTTCCCGCAGTCCTCCTCGCCCGGTAACGAGCAGCGTGAGTACTGGAAGTCATCCAGCGCCGACAAGCCCGGCAGCCGCAACTACATCGGCCTGAAAGACCCGGCCATCGACCAACTGGTGGAAGAGCTCATCGACTCCGACTCACGCAAGAGCTTGGTCGCCCACGCCAAGGCCCTGGACCGTGTGCTGCAGTTTGGCTACTACGTGATCCCCAACTGGCACATCAAGACCTTCCGCGTGGCGTATTGGGACCACCTCGGCCATCCGAAGGTCTCACCACGGTATGACGTCGGCACCGCCACCTGGTGGAGCAAACCCGACGCGAAACCTGCGATAACCGTGGACACCAACCAGACTGCCGATCCGGCGAGCGGGGGCGACTGAGATGCTGGCCTATATTGTTCGTCGACTGCTGCTGATCATCCCGACGCTGTTCGGCATTTTGCTGATCAACTTTGTGATCATCCAGGCCGCCCCGGGTGGCCCGGTGGAGCAGATGATCGCCAAGCTCGAAGGCTTTGAAGGCGCCACCAGCCGAATCGCCGGGGGCGGTGCCGAAGTCTCGGTGGCCGGCTCCAGCTACCGCGGCGCCCAGGGCCTGGACCCGGCGCTGGTGAAGGAAATCGAGAAGATGTACGGCTTCGACAAGTCGGCGCCGGAACGCCTGTGGATCATGGTCAAAAACTACGCCCGGCTGGATTTTGGCGACAGCTTCTTCCGTGACGCCAAGGTCATCGACCTGATCAAGGAAAAGATGCCGGTGTCCATCTCCCTCGGGCTGTGGAGCACCCTGATCATGTACCTGGTGTCGATCCCCCTGGGGATCGCCAAGGCTACGCGGCACGGCAGCCACTTTGACGTGTGGACCAGCTCGGCGATCATCGTCGGCTATGCGATCCCGGCCTTCCTGTTTGCGATCCTGCTGATCGTGGTGTTCGCCGGCGGCAGTTACTTCGACTGGTTTCCGTTACGCGGGCTCACCTCCAACAACTTTGATGAATTGAGCTGGGGCGGCAAGATCCTCGATTACTTCTGGCACCTCGCCCTGCCCGTGACGGCGTTGGTGATCGGCAACTTCGCGACCATGACCCTGCTCACCAAAAACAGCTTTCTGGACGAGATCAACAAACAGTACGTGGTCACCGCCAAGGCCAAGGGCCTGACCAATCACCGCGTGCTCTACGGCCACGTGTTTCGCAACGCGATGCTGCTGGTGATTGCCGGCTTCCCGTCGGCCTTTATCGGCATCTTCTTTACCGGCTCGTTGCTGGTGGAGGTGATCTTCTCCCTCGACGGCCTGGGCCTGATGAGCTTTGAAGCGGCGATCAACCGCGACTATCCGGTGGTGTTTGGCACGCTGTTTATCTTCACCCTGCTGGGGCTGGTGGTGAAACTGATCGGTGACCTCACCTACACCCTGGTCGATCCGCGCATCGACTTCGCCAGCCGGGAGCATTGAGATGAATCTATCCCCCCTCAATCGTCGCCGGTTCGAGCGTTTCAAGGCCAACAAGCGTGGCTGGTGGTCGCTGTGGTTGTTTTTGATCCTGTTCGGCCTGAGCCTGGGCGCCGAGCTGATCGCCAACGACAAGCCGCTGGCGGTGCATTACGACGGCGACTGGTACTTCCCGGCGCTCAAGCGTTACCCCGAGACCACCTTCGGCGGCGAATTCCCGCTGGAAGCCAACTACAAGAGCCCGTATATCCAGGAGCTGCTCAAGGCCAAGGAGGCCTGGACGTTGTGGGCGCCGATCCCGTTCAGCTACCAGAGCATCAACTACGACCTGAAAGTCCCTGCACCCGCGCCGCCCTCACGGGACAACCTGCTGGGCACCGATGACCAGGGCCGCGATGTACTGGCACGGGTGATCTACGGGTTCAGGATTTCGGTGCTGTTTGCCCTGACGCTGACCGTACTCAGTTCGATCATCGGCGTGATCGCCGGGGCCTTGCAGGGCTTCTACGGCGGCTGGGTCGACCTGGCCGGGCAGCGCTTCCTGGAAATCTGGTCCGGCTTGCCGGTGCTGTACCTGCTGATCATCCTTGCCAGTTTTGTGCAGCCGAATTTCTGGTGGCTGCTGGGGATCATGCTGCTGTTTTCCTGGATGAGCCTGGTGGACGTGGTGCGCGCCGAATTCCTGCGCGGGCGTAACCTGGAATACGTGCGGGCGGCCCGGGCGCTGGGGATGCAGAACGGCTCGATCATGTTCCGCCATATCCTGCCCAACGCCATGGTCTCCACCATGACCTTCATGCCGTTCATCCTGACCGGCGCCATCGGCACCCTCACCGCCCTGGACTTCCTGGGCTTTGGCCTGCCAGCCGGCTCGCCGTCCCTGGGTGAACTGGTGGCCCAGGGTAAATCCAACCTGCAGGCGCCGTGGCTGGGCATCAGTGCCTTTGCCGTGCTGGCGATCATGTTGAGTTTGCTGGTGTTTATCGGCGAGTCCGCTCGCGATGCCTTCGACCCGAGGAAATGAGATGAATCAGGACAATCTGATCGAAGTCCGCGACCTCTCCGTCGAGTTCGTCGTAGGCAACACCCACCAGCGTGTGGTGAACAACGTCAGCTTCGATATCAAGCGCGGCGAAACCCTCGCGCTGGTGGGCGAAAGCGGTTCCGGCAAGTCGGTCACGGCGCACTCGATCCTGCGCCTGTTGCCCTATCCGCTGGCGCGCCACCCTTCGGGGACGATCCAGTACGCCAACCACGATTTGCTGACCCTGAAAGAAAAGACCATCCGGCATATTCGCGGCAACCGGATTGCGATGATTTTTCAGGAGCCGATGACTTCGCTGAACCCGCTGCACTCCATCGAGAAGCAGATCAACGAAGTGCTCGGCCTGCACAAGGGATTGACCGGCAAGGTCGCCACCAAACGTACCCTGGAGTTGCTGGAACTGGTGGGCATCCCCGAGCCCCACAAGCGCCTCAAGGCCTTGCCCCACGAGCTGTCCGGCGGCCAGCGCCAGCGGGTGATGATCGCCATGGCCCTGGCCAATGAACCAGAGCTGCTGATTGCCGACGAACCGACCACGGCACTCGACGTCACCGTGCAGTTGAAGATCCTGGAGCTGCTCAAGGAATTGCAGGCGCGCTTGGGCATGGCCTTGCTGTTGATCAGCCACGACTTGAACCTGGTCAGGCGCATTGCCCACCGGGTATGTGTGATGCAAAAAGGCTGCATCGTCGAACAGGCCGAATGCGAAACCCTGTTCCAGTCGCCGCAGCATCCGTACACCCAGGAGCTGCTGGCAGCCGAGCCCAGCGGCGGCCCTGCCACCAATGAAATCGGCCCACCGTTGCTGGAAGTCGATGACCTGAAGGTCTGGTTCCCGATCAAGAAAGGCTTCCTGCGCAACACAGTCGATTACGTCAAGGCGGTGGACGGCATCAACTTCAGCCTGCCCCAGGGCCAGACACTCGGCATCGTCGGTGAAAGTGGCTCGGGCAAATCCACCTTGGGCCTGGCGATTTTGCGGCTGATTGCGAGCAAGGGTGGCATTCGCTTCGAAGGCCATCAGATGGATAAACTCAGCCAGCAGCAGGTGCGCCCGCTGCGCCGGGAAATGCAGGTGGTGTTCCAGGATCCGTTTGGCAGCCTGAGCCCGCGCATGTGCGTGAGCGAGATCGTCGGCGAAGGCCTGCGCATCCACAAAATGGGGACTGCTGCCGAGCAGGAAGCAGCGATTATCGCCGCGCTCAAGGAAGTGGGCCTGGACCCGGAAACCCGCAATCGCTACCCCCACGAATTTTCCGGCGGCCAACGCCAGCGCATCGCTATTGCCCGCGCGTTGGTGCTCAAGCCACGGCTGATTTTGCTGGATGAGCCCACCTCAGCCCTCGACCGTACCGTGCAGCGCCAGGTGGTGGAACTGCTGCGCAACCTGCAAGCCAAGTACAACCTGACCTACCTGTTCATCAGCCACGACCTGGCGGTGGTCAAGGCCTTGAGTCACCAGCTGATGGTGGTCAAGCACGGGCAGGCGGTTGAACAGGGAGATGCACCCGCGATCTTCGCCAACCCCCAGCATGCCTACACCCGGCAACTGCTGGAGGCCGCGTTTTTGGTGCCCGGCCCCTAGTAACAGAACCACCGTAGCAGCTGTCGAGCCCCAGCGAGGCTGCGTTGGCCGCACCCGTGTTATCGAGCCAGGCATTGCACCGGGGCGCTCCGGACGCAGCCTCGCTGGGCTCGACAGCTGCTACGGGCGCTCGGGTCCTTCTTGCCCAAAAGCAAACCAATATCATTTGCGCAGTGCCTGGTCCTTTGGTTTAATCGCGACCAATTCTTATTTACGCCAAGGCTTCTACGCCACATGGATACTGTGTCGACCTCGCCCACCTCATTCAGCGACCTCTACGGCAATCACCATTCCTGGCTGCTGGGCCTGCTGCGCAGACGCCTGAGCAATCGCTGGGATGCGGCGGACCTGGCCCACGACACGTTTATCCGGGTGCTCAAGCGTCCGCCTGCCGACGCCGATGAGACGCGGGAGCGCTCCTACCTGGCCACCATCGCCCGGGGACTGTGCATTGATCACTGGCGCCGGCGCCAGCTGGAACAAGCGTGGCTGCAAAGCCTGGCGGATCGCCCGCAAGCGCTGCAACCGTCGCCGGAGCAGCGAGCGATCATCGTCGAAACCCTTTACGAAGTGGACGCCATGCTCGCCCGACTGCCCCACAAGGTGCGCGAAGCGTTTTTACTGGCGCAGTTGCACGGCATGCCCTACAAGCAGATCGGTGAGCAACTCGGGGTGGGCGAACGGATGGTGAAAAAATACCTGGCCCAGGCGCTGCTGCATTGCGCGGTGCTCGAAGCGGAACTGGACGGGATGCTCGTGGAGTGACCAGCCCCGGAAAACTCAGCCATGCCAGCCTGGAACAGGCTGCCCAATGGTACGTGCGCCTGCAGGATCAGCCAGAGGCTGCCCAGCACTGGCGGGCATGGCTCGGACAAAGTCCGGAACACCAGGCTGCCTGGGGTTACGTAGAGCAGGTCAGCCAACGCTTTGCGCCGCTGACCGAGCAATCCCACAGCGCCAGCCGTGCGTTGCGCAGCTCTCGGCGCCAGACGCTCAAGACCCTGCTGGTGCTGTGCGCCGGTTCAACCCTGGCCTGTGGCACTTGGCGCCACACTGCCCTGCCCCGGTTGGTAGGGGGTTGGAGTGCCGACTACGCTACCGCCGACGGCGAAACCCGCGAAGCGCTGCTGGACGATGGCAGCCGCCTGTGGCTGAACGCCTTGAGCGCCCTGGATGTACGTTTTGACCGCGGCCAGCGCTTGCTGCACCTGCGCTTCGGCGAAGTGCTGATCGAGACCGCCAAGGACCCGAACCGCCCGTTTCTGGTGGAGACTGAACAGGGTCGCCTGCGGGCACTCGGCACCCGCTTCAGCGTGTTGCAGGACGGCGAGAGCACCGTGCTCAATGTGTTTGAAGGCCGAGTCGAAGTGCGCACCGCCGCCAGCCAGCAAGAACGAATCATCGAGGCCGGGCAACAAGTGGCCTTCACCCGCGACGGGTTCAACCTCAATTCACCCGCATCCGCCACCCGTGAGGCCTGGAGCCGTGGCGTGCTGCTGGCCGACAATCTGCCGCTTGGCCAACTGGTCGCCGAGCTCAACCGTTATCGCCCCGGCCACCTGGGCTGTGATCCGGCGGTGGCGCAATTGCCGGTAATGGGCTCGTTTCCCCTCAAAGACAGCGACCACGCACTGCGCCTGCTACAGGCTGCGCTGCCGATTCAGGTCGACATACTCATGCCGTGGTGGGTCATGGTCAGACCCAAACACCCAAGCACATAAAAACTTTCAGCCGTCAGTTCCCTTTTCCAAAACTCGTTCGGTTAACCCAGCAGATGCTTTCAATTCGCCGATCGATTTGATCCAAAGGGAATGTTCATGTCGCAACCCGCTCGCTTCACTTTACGCCCGCTGGCGCTGGCTGTTACTGCTACCTTGTTGTGCCTGGGCGCGCTCGACGCGCAAGCCGCCGAGTCGCCGTCGACTCAGGAAACGGCCCGCCACTACACCATCGCCGCGGGTTCTTTGGTCAACGTGCTGAACAGCTTCGCCGAGCAGTCAGGGATCTTTTTCGCCGGCCACAACAGCCTGGCCAGCGGCAAAACCAGCCCGGGTCTCAACGGCAGCTACACCCCGGCCAGCGGTTTGCAACGGCTGTTGCAAGGCAGCGGCTTGCAGGCCGTGTCCCAGGGCAACAACGGCTACGTGCTGGAGTTGATTCCGGCCAACACCGGCGCCCTGGAACTGGGCGCCACCACCATCTCCGGCGAAGGCCTGGGCGCCACCACCGAAGACACTCACTCCTACACCACCGGCGCCATGGCCTCGGCCACCGGCCTGGCGCTGTCGATGCGCGAGACACCGCAATCGGTGACGGTCATCACCCGCCAGCAAATGGATGACCAGGGTTCCACCAGCATCGCCGACACCCTGCGTCGTGCGCCCGGCGTGAGCGTGCAGAACTACGACAGCGAGCGCTGGGAGTTTTCCAGCCGCGGCCTGCCGATCACCAATTTCCAGTATGACGGGGTCAACTCCACCTACGACGGCGTGTATGACTACGGCACCACCAGCACCGACATGGCGGTGTATGACCGCCTGGAAATCATCAAGGGCTCGGCGGGCCTGATGTCTGGCTCCGGTGATCCTTCGGCGACGGTCAACCTGATTCGCAAAAAGCCCACCCGGGACTTCAAGGCTTCGGTCACGCAGACGTTCGGCTCGTGGGACAACTACCGCACCGAAGGCGATATTTCCGGGCCACTGACCGACGCCGGCAACGTGCGCGGGCGCTTCGTCGGGGTGTATCAGGATCGCCAGTCGTACCTGGACCACTACCAGAACACCAAGGACATCGCCTACGGCATTCTCGAAGCGGACCTGACGCCGGACACCCTGCTGACCTTCGGCATCGACCAGCAGGACACCCGCTCCCGTGGCGCCAGCTGGACCGGTTTCCCGATGTACTTCAGCAACGGTTCGCGCACCGACTTCTCGCGTTCCTTCAACCCGGCCGCCGACTGGAGCCGCCGCGACTTCCAGAACCAGACCCTGTTTGCCTCGGTGCAACAAAAGCTCGCGAACGACTGGTCGCTGAAAATCAGCCTCGATCGCAAGCGCAGCCAGCACGACACCCTGCTCGCCTCCGCCAGCGGCGGCAACCCGGACCCGGTCACGGGCGACGGGATGTACATGTTCATGGGCAAGTACAAGGGTGACCAGGTGCAAAACACCCTGGACATCAACCTCAATGGCCCCTTCAGCCTGTTCGGGCGCGAGCATGAATTGATCATGGGCTTCATGGCCACCCGCTCGAAACAGGACGTGCCGGTGTACGGCTCGATCTACCCGCCCGTGGGTGGCAGCATTTACGACTGGCGCGGCGAATACCCGAAGCCTGACATTCCCCGCAGCGGCCAGAACGACATCGTGCAACGCCAGACCGGCGCGTACCTGGCCACGCGTTTGAAACCCACCGATGACCTGTCGGTGATCCTGGGTACCCGCGTCAGCAACTTCAGCGGCACCGACAACACCGACTTCTACGACCCGACCAAGGCCGACAACCGTATGACCTATCGCCAGTCGGGCGTGGTCACGCCCTATGCCGGCATCGTCTATGACCTCAATGACACCTGGTCGGTCTACACCAGCTACACCAAGATCTACAAGCCGCAGAACAGCAAGGACGCCGACCGCAAGTTGCTCGATCCGATTGAAGGCGACACCTACGAAGCCGGGCTCAAGGCAGCGTTTTTCGACGGCCGCCTGAACGCCAGCTTCGCCGCATTCCGCATCGAACAGGACAACGTCGCGCAGTACGTTTCCGGGTTTGAGACCGACTCGGTGTATCGACCGATTGCCGGCGCCACCACCAAGGGCTTTGAAGTCGAACTGGCCGGTGAAGTGCTGGACGGCTGGAACGTCTCGGCGGGCTACACCTACCAGCACAGCCGTGACGCCAACGGCGATTACGTCTATGGCTCCGTGCTGCAAACCACCACGCCGCAGCAAGTGGTGCGGCTGTTCAACACCTATCGGCTGCCCGGCGCTCTGGAAAACCTGACCGTGGGTGGTGGCGTGAATTGGCAGAGCGAGTTCTTCGGCAATGTGTTCCAGCCCGATCCCAATGACTCGGTGAATTTCGGCCACAACTCACGCATCACCCAGGACAGCTACTTCCTGGTGGACGTGATGGCGCGCTACCGCTTCAACGAGCACTTGAGCACCACGTTGAACGTGAAGAACCTGTTCGACAAAAAGTACTACACCGGCCTGGGCAACTTCGGCACCGGTTTCTACGGCGAGCCGCGCAGCCTGCAATTGGCGACACGCTGGGATTTTTGAGCCCAAACGCCAGACTGCCGTAGCGCCTGCAACGGCAGTCGACTCGTGCTACACCCCAGCAGGAAGGTACGTCTTTTGTTCTTGTCCGGCCCAGCCGACGATGCAGGCTCCGGTCGCCCACAGCACGTGGGCGACCTTGCACAGAGCCTGAACGCCATGGATGACTTACCCTTTCTGTCCCACCTGTTGAAGAATATTTCGCCCTCCGCCCTGGACCTGATCAAGCGCCAGGCATTGCGCCTCAAGGATGACCAAGTGCTGATTGCGCAGCTGATCGCGGGCTTGATCAGCCTGGTTGGCCAAGGCACCACACCCGCCACCGACCCCATCCTGGTCAGCGTGCCCGAACACAGCATGCTCGGTCAGTGGGCGCGGCTCTTCTGCGATGCCATCGGCCGCCCAGCCTTCCGTGAGTGGGCCTCGCAGCATGACCTGGAACTGGCGAGCCTGGTGTTTCGGGGCGGCGATTTGCAGGCCACGATCCTGGAAGGCACGGTCAAAACACCGTACACCTTCACCCTGGACAAAGACTCCGACTGGTGGCGCGTCGCGACCCCGATCCTGGAAGTAGTGCAGGTTATCGACCCGGTCAACGCCGGCTTGCCGTACATGGAAAACCCCGCTGAGCCTCGTTCGCGGGCATTGCCCCTGAATCTGATATTGCCGTTCTACGGCTATCCGGTACCGACCAACCATATACAGGCCCAGGTCATTCTCGAAGAAATCCACACCCTTGACACGCTACCCGGTGTCGATGAAAGCGGGCGCCTCAAATCAACCCTGCGCAAGCGCCTGACCGAGGAGCAACGGGATTACCAGCAACTGGCCGACGCGCTGCAGGCCCTGCTGGGGCAGAGTACAAACGGCAGCCCGCCTTTCGATTGGCTTCAGCTCTACCTGCAACGCTGCACCCTGGAATCAGACTCGATGTTGTCGAGCACGTTAAAGTACGCGGCACAGCTGCTTGATACCGTGACGCAAGGGGAAGAATTCGCAAGCCTCAACCCGTCGAGTCAAGGCGCAGTAACCACCTACCGCTACTCCGTCGACCAAAAAGCAGTGATTGCCATGACCGACGCGCGAGAGGTCAATACCTCGCCCCGGGATCGCTCCAGCAACTCGCCGCTGAACCAGCAATGGGACGAACTCGAGCGCTTGGCCAATCTCGCCCATACCGACATATTGCCGGACGCCAGCCTCACGCTGGCGGCGCTGATGACGGTGTATCGCCTACCCCGCCCCGCCAGCACTGAGGAAGCCCTGGCCCTGATCGAACAACTGCGCGCCACCACCGTTGCCACGTTTCCCTATGTCAGCTCGGCGGCGCACTCGTTGATGGCCGTCAGCAAACACACGCGGTATATCGCGGTGCTCAACGACCGCTACACCATGCGGGCAGCACTCAAGTCGATCACCCTCGATACACAGCTCAACAGCACCCTGGACATGACCTTCAACCTGGCCCTGGACTCGCCCTTTTCCGCGCTGGTCGACAAAGGCGCGCAATTGCTCGCAGGCCTGCGCCAGGAAGCGACCTTCCAACGCCTGAGCGCCAGCCGCCAGTTCAACTCGGCCCGGGAATACGTGCTGAACGCGGACGGCGACCTCAGTGGTCATGCGCTGGACGACACCCCCAAGGTACTCACCCGTATCGACACCCCCCTTTCAAGCCTGACCGCGATGGCCGAACCTTTGCTGGAGCTGGCCCGCCAATCCGGCGGTCGCATCAGCACCGATGGCCAAGTCAGCCTGCGACAGTTACTTAACCTGTACCAGATGGCAATACCAGGCACCCGTGACGAAGCGCACATCACCGCACGCCTGCTGGACATTGCGATACTCAAGCCGCCCAGGCACGGCAACTACTGGCGGGCATTGCAGGTGATGCCACTGCTGGCGGCGCAACGCACCCAGGTGCTGCAGACCGTCGCCGCCTTCCTGCCCAACCCGGACATAAAACTATTCGACTACCTGAGCGAAGCGATCGTCGGCGAAAAAAACCGCGACCAAGTGCGCGCCGAGGCTGATCTGCTGCTGCACCAACTGTTGGCGTCGCCCCTGGCCCAGGCGCTGGCAGCGCGGCTGTCAGAAACCGTGGGCTGGTACGGTGAACATGCCGGCGCCGCGAACACCCGTGCCAGCCGCAACGCTCTGTTATTCGCCGCACTGATTCTCAGCCTGGACGCGAATGCCGGCACGCGACGGGCCACCGTCGCGGGTTACGACCTGACGGATTCCCACAACTGGGGTCTGACCTTCGATGAAGTACGTGGCGTGGTAGAAGCCATGGTCCAGTTCAAAGTGTTGCGCACCAACGCCGTGCCCATGGCCGCACACTTGCTGCTGGCGGGTGTCGCCCCGGAACTGCTGGTGCGATACATCCCTGATGAGGTGTCGTACATGAGTTCGCATATCTGGGTGCATTTCAAGCAATACGTAGACCTGATCGAAGCTGAAACACCAGGCGCATCACGGACCATGAGCTTCGCTGACTTCAGGGCGCTGATCTACTTCATCATTCCTTCCCGTAGGGTCCGCCGGGGCAGCCTGCCGATTACCGACTGGGCCGTGGCCAACGGGGTGCTGGCCAAAAGCGCGAATGCCCGAGATACCACCGAAAAGAATCGCGCCATTGCCGCGTTGAACGAACAGATCAATCTGTTGCAGGTCAGTTCCGAGTTGTTGAAGAACGGGCATATCAGCCTGTATGAGATGGCCTTGCAGGACCTTCAACGGGTGTTTGCCGGCAACACTGACCTGGAGCGATTGGTCATGCAGTGGCAGACCAGGCCTGGTACCGGACCCGAGCCGGGCATCGCCGGCAACACCTCCGTTTCGCTGGTTCAGTTGCACATGGCAGGCAAGCTGACCAAGGGCACGACGCAATGGCGTTCTACCGTCAAGGACATTGATTTCCCCAGCATGGCGTTACGGTTCAATGAGTTGGGGTCGATCCACTCCGCCTTCGCCGCCGAGTTCGAGAAGCGCTACACGGCGGTGCGCGCAGCGCTGCTGCAGTCGATCATATATTGGATGTCACAACTGCCCCTGCTCAGTCGTGAAGGCATGGAATATGGCAACCTGGAATTCCATCGCCTGCGAACGCTGCTCCCCAGCGCTGGCGGGCAACCAGGGGGCATCGGGCGATTCGGGGTGCTGGTGTTGTGCCAGTACGCCGGCGACAAGCGCTTCTATGAGTTTCTCCCCAAGCAATTGAAGGTTGCCCCACTACCGGGCCTGAGCGTTCAAATGTTCGAGCAGGCCCTGCGCACCGGCAATACCCAGGGCAGTACGCTGCCGATCGACTGGTCAGCCTACGCCCGCGGCACGCGCCCCAACGGGCAGCAACAAGCACAAGTCATCGCCCAACGCTTTGCCGGACTGCCTGACGTCTATGGGCCTCGCCCTGCGGTGCCCAACACCTTCACCTCACCACGCAGCCTGGCCATTGCCAGCATTGTGATTGACCAGCACTTGCTGGTAGGCGCCGATGAGGCGCGAGCCGCGGCGAAACAACCCCTGTCCCTGGCAGACGCCATCAGCGGCACGGACCCGCGGGTCGGTTTCCTGCGCAGAATGGAGCCCGAAACCATGAAATGAAACGTTACAGGCCGGGTTCTGTGTAATTATTCACTTCATTGTTTCCCGGTGAGACTTGTAGTGATGCGATCGCCCCTCGAACCGACTGCCCCTTCCTTCTGGCGCGATGAACGCCTGCCGTTCATTGAGGCCCGCACCATCGCCGATGGGCGAAAGGTCTGCTACACCCGCCACGCCCACGAACACTTTTCCATCGGTGCAATCACGGCCGGGCAGAGCCTGTACATCCATGGGGCATCGACTTTCAAGATCAGCACCGGCACCGTGGTCTTGATGAACCCCGGAGATGTCCACGCCTGCAACCCCATTGATGATCTGCCCTGGTCCTATCACATGCTGTATATCGATACGGCCTGGCTGACCGACCTGCAGCACCAGTTGGGTTTCAGCAAGGACCAGGACTTTCGGCCGTTCACCGCCACCCACACCACGGATGTCGCGTTGTACCGCGGGCTGAACGAGCTGTATGAGGTGCTGGTGGACAACCACGCCGAACACCTGCACAAGCAGAGTGCGGTGGTGAGTTTTTTCACCGAGGTGCAGCAACGCCTCAACCCGTCGGAGACCCCGGTGCGCGAGGTCAATCACAAGCTGGAGCGGGCCGCCGACTATATTCGCGAACATTGCACCGAGGCCCTGAAGCTCGAAGACATTTGCCAGGCGGCGGAACTGTCACCGTCGTACCTGATCCGCGCGTTCAAGCAGTATTACGGCATGACGCCCCACGCGTTTCTGGTCAATCGCCGTATTCAGTTTGCCCGCACCCAGTTGCGCAGCGGCCAGTTGATTGCCGACGTCGCACTGGCGGCTGGCTTTTCTGACCAGGCGCATTTCCAGCGCACGTTCAAACAGCATCTGGCGGCAACGCCCGGGCAGTATCGCGGCTGATTCAGGCGAGCAGTAAATATCCCACGCTGGCCACCAGCAACGCCGCCATCGAGCGATTGAACAGGCGCACGCCCTGCGGATTATTCAGATAGCGCCGCAGGAATGTGCCTGCGTAAGCCCAGCACGCCACCGACAGGTAGCAAATCACCAGGTAGATCGCCGCAAACAGCCAGACTTGCCGGGCATCACCATCGGCGACAAACAGCCCCATGCCCGCCACACACGCCAACCAGGCCTTGGGGTTGAGCCACTGCATGATTGCTCCATACAGCATCGAGGGCGCCGTAGCCGTACCGTCGGCCTCCAGGCGCCCATCGTCCACTGCCAGTTTCCAGGCCATGTACAACAGGAAGGCCACCCCGCCCCACTGAATCAACTGGGTCAGCAGCGGCCAGCGCACCAGCACCTCATGCAGCCCCAGGCCAATCAGCACCAACAGCAAAGTGAATCCCAGCGCCGCCCCGGCCACATGCTTCTGGCTGGCGGCAAACCCAAAGCGCGCGCCTGAACTGAGGGCCACCACATTCACCGGTCCCGGGGTGATGGAGGTGGCCAGGGCGAAGGCGGCCATGGAGATGATCAAGCTCATTGCAGTTCCTTGTTGTTGTGCAGGTATGAGCGGAACCTTAAGGGGAAGACGGATCGCGGTATTGAAGAAAATGCCCCTGGCGAGGCTACTCTCCCGTCATCCGCTCCAGGCTGTTGCTCAAGTGCAACAGCATGGCGGCTCTGGCGGCATCCGGGTCCTGTCGGCGAATGGCTTTCAGGATCGCCTCGTGCTCAAGGTTTGCCAGCCGCCCCAACTCCATCAGGTCCGCGTCGCCGCGTTCTTCAGCGTTGATTCGGGTACGCGGGATTACCGAGTTGCCCAGGTGATAAATCACGTCGGTGAAATAGGTGTTGCCGGTGGCTTGGGCGATCAGGCGGTGAAAACGCACATCCGGCTCAACAGCGCTGTCGTTGTTGGCCAGTGAGTCCTGGTAATCATCCAGCGCCTGGCGCATCTGCTGCAATTGTTCGTCGGTGCGGCGCAGGGCCGCCAGTGCGGCCGCTTGAGTCTCCAGGCCCATGCGCAGCTCAAGAATGCCGCGCACGCTGGCGGCGGTGTCATGGGTCAGGTGCAGGCCTTGGCGTTCGTCACGCGCCAGCACAAAGGTGCCGACACCATGGCGGGTTTCTACAAGCCCGGCGGCCTGTAATTTGGAGAGCGCTTCGCGCACCACCGTGCGACTGACGCCGTACTCGCCCACGATGGCCGATTCGGACGGCAGTTTTTCACCCGGCGCCATTTGCCCCAGGAGAATCTGCTGGGTCAACGCGGTGACGATGTCGTGAGCAAGGCCCGGGGAGCGCTTGCGATGAGGTGCCGAGCTGGGGTTTTGCATCAGGAATTCCGTTCAAGGGCGCCTGGCAATACTAGCATTCTTAAACGAGCCAACTTGTATGACAACAAACAAATACCTGTAGGAGCGAGCTTGCTCGCGAAAAAGCTCGCCGCACCGCAAAAAATCAATATTACTGCGTAATCATTGAGGATTTTCGCGAGCAAACTCGCTCCTACAAAGGGTTGCCATCTCTGAAATTGCAGTTGTATGATGTCTATCAAGTTGTCAGACATCTCTGGTAACCCAAGCACTTCCCCGCACAACAATAATCAGTGGGAGTTTGACCTCGTGACCTCTTCCAGCCCTGCGACAGCTGCGCCTGCCACCGACCCGGTCCTGGCCCGCGCGATCAAGAAAGTGAAGAGCCACGTGCTCCCGCTCTTCGTGATCATGTTCATCGTCAACTACATCGACCGCGTCAACATCGGCTTTGTGCGTACCCATATGGAGCACGACCTGGGCATTGGTGCCGCCGCCTACGGCTTCGGCGCCGGGTTGTTTTTCATCGGCTACGCGCTGTTCGAAGTACCGTCCAACATGCTTCTGCAAAAAGTCGGCGCACGCATCTGGCTGACCCGCATCATGTTCACCTGGGGCATCACCGCGACGTTGATGGCCTTCATCCAGAACGAAACCCACTTCTACATCCTGCGCTTCCTGCTGGGCGTGGCCGAAGCCGGCTTCTTCCCTGGAGTGATCTACTACTTCACCCGCTGGTTGCCCGGTGTCGAACGCGGCAAGGCGATTGCGATTTTTCTCAGCGGCTCGGCCCTCGCCTCGCTGATCTCCGGCCCCTTGTCCGGCGTGCTGTTGCAAATCACCGGCCTTGGCCTGCACGGCTGGCAGTGGATGTACATCATCGAAGGCATGGCGTCGGTACTGCTGTGCTTTTTCGTGTGGTTCTGGCTTGACTCCAAGCCCCACGACGCCAAGTGGCTCAGCCTTGAAGAAAAGGATGCGCTGGTGGGCGAGATCGACCGCGAGCAGCGCGAGCGTGACGCCGCCACCACGGTCAAGCCGACCCTGGGCAAACTGCTCAAGGACCGCCAGATCATGCTGTTCTGCGCCCTGTACTTCTGCATCCAGCTGACCATTTACGCCGCCACCTTCTGGCTGCCGAGCATCATCAAGAAAATGGGCGACCTGAGCGACATCCAGGTGGGTTTCTACAACTCGATCCCGTGGTTGATCTCGATCATCGCGATGTACGCCTTCGCCGCATTGGCGGGCAAGTTCAAGTTCCAGCAAGCGTGGGTCGCGGCGGCACTGTTGATCGCTGCGGTCGGGATGTTCCTGTCCACCACCGGCGGGCCGATCTTTGCCTTTATCGCCATCTGCTTTGCGGCGATCGGCTTCAAGTCGGCGTCCTCGCTGTTCTGGCCAATTCCTCAGGGTTACCTGGATGCACGCATCGCCGCAGCGGTGATCGCGCTGATCAACTCCATCGGTAACCTCGGCGGGTTTGTCGCGCCCACCACCTTTGGCTTCCTGGAACAGACCACCGGTTCGATCCAGGGCGGCCTGTATGGCCTGGCGGGCACTTCGATCCTTGCGGCGATCCTGGTGTTTTTCGCCAGGACACTACCTGCGCCGACCGCCAGCAACGTGCTGCAACCCGCCCCCGTCTTGAGCAAATAAGGACTCCACGATGAACACAGAACACCAGCACCACGCCAATGGCGCCCCAGTCGTTACCGGCCTGCAAGTCATCCCGGTGGCCGGCCACGACAGCATGCTGCTCAACCTCAGCGGCGCCCACGGGCCGTTTTTCACGCGCAATATCGTGATCCTTACCGACAGCGCCGGCCGTACCGGTGTGGGTGAAGTACCGGGTGGCGAACGCATCCGCGAAACCCTGGAAGACGCCCGCAGCCTGGTGATCGGCAAGCCCATCGGCCAGTACCAGAGCATCCTGAATGCCATGCGCCAGACCTTCGCCGCACGGGATTCGGCGGGCCGGGGTTTGCAGACGTTTGACCTGCGCATCACCATCCATGCCGTCACGGCGATGGAAGCTGCACTGCTGGACTTGCTCGGCCAGTTTCTTGAAGTCCCAGTGGCAGCCCTTCTCGGCGAAGGCCAGCAACGCGACGCAGTGAAGATGCTTGGCTATCTGTTCTACATCGGTGATCGCCAGCAAACCGACCTGGCTTATCGCAGTGAAGACAACGCCGAAGACTGGTTCCGCCTGCGTCACGAACAAGCCATGACCCCCGAAGCCATCGTGCGTCTGGCGGAGGCGGCCAAGGCGCAATACGGCTTCAATGACTTCAAACTCAAGGGCGGCGTACTGCGCGGCGCCGAAGAAATCGAAGCGGTCACGGCGCTGGCCGAGCGCTTCCCCGATGCGCGCATCACCCTGGACCCCAATGGCGCCTGGTCACTGAAAGAAGCCATCACCCTGTGCCGCGACCAGCACCACGTACTGGCCTACGCCGAAGACCCTTGCGGTGCGGAAAACGGTTACTCCGGGCGTGAAGTCATGGCCGAATTCCGCCGTGCCACCGGACTGCCGACCGCCACCAACATGATCGCCACCGACTGGCGGGAAATGGGGCACGCGATCCAGTTGCAGTCCGTGGACATCCCCCTGGCCGATCCGCACTTCTGGACCATGCAGGGCTCGGTACGGGTCGCGCAGATGTGCCACGAATGGGGCCTGACCTGGGGCTCGCATTCCAACAATCACTTCGACATTTCCCTGGCGATGTTCACCCAGGTGGCCGCCGCCGCGCCAGGGGAAATCACCGCCATCGACACGCACTGGATCTGGCAGGACGGCCAGCGGTTGACCAAGGCTCCATTGAAAATCGTCGACGGGCATATCAAGGTGCCGGCCAAACCGGGCCTGGGCGTGGACATCGACATGGACGCCGTGGCCCACGCCCACGAACTGTACAAAGGCATGGGCCTGGGGGCGCGTAATGACAGCGTGGCGATGCAGTTCATGATTCCGGGCTGGACGTTCGATAACAAGCGGCCGTGCCTGGTGCGCTGACCTCAGCTGAAGATCATCGAAAAGTGCGCGCCCACCCCGGCGCGCACGCCCTCACCTACTGCCAGCGCTACCGAGCCGCCGGCCAGGTTGGCATCACCACAGGCAAACACGCCAGGCACCGTGGTTTGGCGCGTTTCGTTGGTCAGTAGATAAGGTCCGGTCGGCCCCTCGACAAATTCACATCCCAACTGCTCGGCCAACGGGCTGGTTATGCGCGTTCGGGACAGGGTGAAAATACCGTCCAGGTTGATCACCCGGCCGTCTGCCAATTCCACATCCGCCCGCTCCCCGACAATCCGCCGTACCGCCTGGCTTTCGATATGGACGCTACGCCGCTCCAGTTGCGCCTGCTGATCGGCATCCGGCACAAATACGCCGTTGGTAAACAGCGTGGTGGTGCCCCAATCCGGCAGCAGCATGGCGTGATGCATCGCCAGCGGCGAAGTCGCCAGCACGCCGATGCGGCCTTGATCCAACTCGTAGCCGTGGCAATACGGGCAATGGAACACATGCTTGCCCCAGCGCTCCTTCAGCCCTTCCACCTCGGGCAACTCATCCACCACGCCGGTAGCAAGAATCAGGCGCTTAGCGTTGAACCCACCGTTGCAGCGGGTGTGCACCACGAAACCGTCCTGGCGCTGGGTCGCTTCAACGGCGGTGTCCTGCACCCAGGTCACCGTCGGATACGCCATCAACTGCCCTCGCCCTTCGGCGGCGATCAGCTCCGGCGGCTGGCCATCCTGGCTGAGGAAACCATGGGAGGTGGCCGCAAACCTATTGCGCCGCTGCCCGGCATCGATCACCAGCACCTTGCGCCGAGCCCGCGCCAGTTGAAGCCCAGCGGACATTCCGGCGTAGCTGCCGCCCACGATAATCACGTCGTAAACCATGAATATGACCTCTCTGATGCCCCTGGCATCGGTTGCCGGGCATTCACGACACACCATAAGTTACATAAAAATACCTCGTCAAGTGTCTCGCAACTCTAATCGTTACGAACGATACTTTCGGGCAGGACATCCAGAGGTTTGCAGATGAGAAACGACACTCGACTTTCGCGCATGCTCCACGTGCTGATCCACATGGGCCGTCACGAGGAACGCGCCACCTCGGAGACCATCGCGCAGATGCTCGGCACCAATGCGGTGGTGGTGCGCCGCACCCTGGGCCTGCTCAAGGAGAAGGGTTATGTGCGTTCAGAAAAAGGTCATCAGGGCGGCTGGAGCCTGGGCAAACCCTTGAGTGAAATCACCCTGCTGGACATCCACAACGCCCTCGGCACGTCGTCGATCTTTGCCGTCGGCTTGTCCACTGATCATCCGCAATGCCTGGTGGAACAGGCCGTTAACGCGGCGCTGAACCAGGCCTTTGATGACGCCCAGGCGTTGCTCCTGCAGCGCTTGGGCGAGGTGACGCTGGCCCAGTTGGCGGATGATTTTGATGAACGCTACCAGGTAGCGATGACGCCGGTGCCGTGCGCGTAACGGCGCCCTAAGCACCGCCCACCGAACGCCACGCGGCCTCGGCCAGGGCTTCCCGGTAAACCCGCGGGCTGCTGACTGACGGGCCGGCCAGCCAGGCGCGGCAATAGCTGTCGGCCTGGCCGATAATCAGTGATGGCAAGAGTTCGGCGGGTACCTGGTTGAGCTGATCACTACGCCCAGGCAGCGCCATCCAATCCTTCAGCACGGCATTGCGCGCCTGGTTACGGCTTTCCAGTTCGGCGGCGAACGGCCCCTTGGTCACGGCGAAATGCGCGTGGTACTGGAAACGCGCCCATTGCGGTTCGCTGTCGACCCAATCGACATAGCTGTGGACCAGCGCGTACACGCCCTCCTTCGCCGTTTCGGCCGACTCAAGATAGCGCCCACGCAATTCGGCCTGGTCCTCCAGCGCGGTGAAAAACAGCGCGGCGACCAGGCCTTCCTTGTTGCCGAAGTGGTGATAGATCGCGCCGACGCTGGTGTCGCATCGCGCACGAATCATCTCGATGGTGGTGGCTTCAAGGCCCTGTTCGTTAAACAGGTCGAGGGCGGCCTTGAAGATGTCGCGCTTCAATTCGGCCCTTCGGCCAGGGAAGCAACGCTGGAGCAGATCCGGGGTTTGCATGCTGAACACGAACTCAATCGCTGAAGAAAGGATAAGCCCGGGCAGCTTGACAGATTTCCCGTGGGCAGAATAGTGTTCCGTTACAGAACACTATTCTGTAACGGAACAAGATTCCGTAAATCTCACACCCTCAGCGAGGCAGCACCATGAGTCAGGCTTTGAGCATGTTCAACAGTGTGGGTCCCGAAGCGTTCAGCACACTGGCGTGTCAGATGGCGCCCTACTTCAGCACCATCAATCCGTTGATGACCCAGTTGCGTCCGGGTTTTGCCTCGGTGGAAGTGCCGTTCAGCAAGGCCATTACCAACCACCTGGGCACGGTGCACGCCATTGCCATGTGCAACGCTGCGGAGTTGGCGGCGGGCACCATGACGGACGTTTCTGTGCCGGCCGGGGCGCGGTGGATTCCCAAGGGGATGACGGTGGAGTATCTGGCCAAGGCCAAGAGCAGCGTGACGGCGACGGCTAATGGTGAGGGGATTGATTGGCAAACGGCGGGTGACAAGGTGGTGCCGGTGGAGATGCTGGATGCGGAGGGGAAATTGGTGTTTACCGCGCGGATTACCATGAATGTGAAATTGGGGTGAGGGGGTTGGGGGTTGGGGGCATATCCTTTGCTGCGGTAACGGCTGCTGACGGTTCCGCTCTTACAGCGGCTCACTTTTGAAGATCGCAAAAGTAAGCAAAACGCTCTTGCCCCACCACTCGGCTCCTCGCCCAGGCTCGGTGTGCCCACTCCGGCTTTGGACCGTGGGCCGCCGCGATGGGCCATCCATGGCCCAGCGCGGCTAACCCGGCGTCCTGCCGGGTTACCCACGCTCCAAAGCCTGCGTTCGGCCAGCGTGGTTTAACGGGGCGCCTAAGATCAAGATCAAAAGCAGATCAAGAGCACAGCGGCCTACCGGCCGGCTTGAGTGTTGAAGAGCAAAAGCCAAATCAAAATCTAAAGCGGGCACGGTCCAAAAAATGTGGGAGCGGGCTTGCTCGCGAAGGTCGTTAACGATGACGCTGGCATCCTGAATGAACGCGGCGCCCTCAGGTTTTTCGCGAGCAAGCCCGCTCCCACAGAAAAGCAGCTTTGCTTTCGCTCTGGCTTTTAACACTCAAGCCGGCCGGGAGGCCGCTGTGCTCTGCTTTTGATCTGCTTTTGATTTTGATCTGCAGGTCCCGTTAACCACGATGGCCGTGCCGGAGTGCGGGCATGCCGAGCCTAAGCGAGGCACCGAGTGGTGGGGCAAAGACCTTTTGGTTACTTTTGGCTGGGCCGGCATTCCGGGCGTTTGCCAAAAGTGACCCGCTGTAAGAGCGGAACCCTAAGTGGCCGTTACCTAGATAACGGATATACACCCCACTCTCCAAAAAACACGGGCCTACACAGCAAACCTAGCCACCATGGTGTTGAGTTCCACCGCCAACCGCGACAACTCCTGGCTCGCCGCACTGGTCTGATTCGCCCCCGCCGACGTCTGCTGCGCCGAATCGCGAATATTCATCAAATTGCGATCCACCTCCCACGCCACCGCCGCCGTCATCTGGTTCACCGCCGTGGCCGCCTGCTCAATTTCCTGACTTTGCTGATGCAGCCCACGGGTGGCATCTTCCGTTACACAACTGAGCTCTTCGGAAGCCGACGCCAATTGGCTGGACGAATCGGATATACGCCGAATGGTTTCCCGCAGGCTCTCCTGCATGCTTTTCAGCGCCTGCTGCAAACGCGCCGGTTCATCCTTGCCACTGACGGTAATCACGCCGGTAAGATCGCCACTGGCCACGCCCTGGGCGACTTTCAGCGACTGGGATAACGGCAGCACGATGCTGCGGGTCAGCAGCAACACCAGGCCAATGGTGATCAGTGCCGTCACGGCAATCATGCCGACCACCCAACTGCGCGATTGGGTGAATACACTTTGGGCCAGGCTCGGCGCCTGATTGGCGCTGACCTTGTTCAGCGTCACCAGCTCACGCAGGGTGCCGGCCAACTCATCGGCCAACTGGTTCATCTCACCGTTGACCGCCCCGCCTCGGCTGTAGCGATTCAGCTAAACCAATCACCTGGGCTTAGGCAGAATCGCCAGGAAATTGTCCCGTGCGACCTTTCTGGCCACGTCTTCAGGCAGCGCATCAAGGAACGGGTCAAAGCTGCGCATTTCCTTACCCAGCTTGTTGAACCGTCCTACCACGTCTGAGCCGAGCATGAAGCGGTCCGGGAAGCGCTCTACCAGCTTTATCCACTCAGGGCGTGGCTTTCCCGCCTCATCCAGCAAGTAAGGCGTGAGCACGCTCCAGGACAGGTCGACGTACAGGTTCGGATAAGCCTCCAGCATCCGCGCCAGGGTCGGCAGCAGGAAATCCATCTGCGTCTGGTGCCGGTGGATTTCCATGCTGCTGCCCGCGTGGGCCCAGATAAACCGGGTGTGCGGATGATTGCGCAGCGGCTCTTCCATTTCCGCCAGGTACAACGGATTTTTCTCACGCTTGGAGGTGATGTTGGAATGCACCATCACTGGCAGATCATTCTCCGCCGCTAAGTGATAGATGCGCGTCATCGCCTCGTTATTGGCCCTCGGGGTGTCGCCGGAGGTCAGCGCAGTCAGGTCGTCGTGACGGGTGAAGACTTCACCGATGCCTTGCCACAGCCCTGGATTGAGGTCGAGCATGCGCTGGATGTGGGACGCGGCGTTTTTATCGTTGGGGTTGAAACCGCTGAGGAACGGGTGAAAGTGCTGGCGTTGCTCCGGGGCCAGCTTATTCACCGCATCGGCGACAAAGACGTCAGTGGCGCTGTACCAATACGCGTCGGCATCGTCACCGGCGTAATAACGCGGACGCTTGGGTTCGTCTTCATGCCATTTCTTGGCCACGGGAATGCCGGAAATCATCACATGTTCGATGCGATTATCGGCCATAGCCTTGAGCAACTTGTCCATGCCCGCCGACTCCTGAAAGAAGTCGACATAGTGCAGGTGTGCATCGCTGTAGGCATAGTCGCGGGCCTGCACCGCAAGGCTCGCGGCGGCCAGTAACAGGGCAATACTCAGGCGGGTCCGGCGCACAGGGGTCTCTCAAACAAGGGCTAATGAAGGTAGACCTCAGGCCTCATCCGCGGGTTCAGCGGTAAACAATGGGGAACACCAAGGTGCCAGCATGCTCTATAACTGCATGACCTTCTCCCTGCCACCCTGTGAGGTTTGCCATGCCTGTTACCGTGAACACGCTGAACGCCGAAAACTTTCGCCACAGCGTCAACATCAATAACCATGAGCTGTTTACCGACCTGCCCAAGAGCCTGGGCGGCGACGATTCGGCGCCCTCTCCCCACGATTACTTCGATGCCGCGCTGGCGTCGTGCAAAGCCCTGACGGTCAAGCTCTATGCGCAGAAAAAAGACATTCCGCTGACCGGCGTCACGGTGGAAGTCACCCACGACAGTACCGAAGAGCAAAAGGGCAAATACAAGCTCAGCGTCAAACTCACCCTCAAGGGCGTACTCACCGACGAGCAGCGTGATGAACTGCATCGCGTGGCGGATCGCTGCCCGGTGCACAAGCTGATGACTACCGCCGAAGTCACCATCGAGACCAAGCTCTCGGAAGGCGCCTTCAGCCAGTAGCGGCAACCTCAAGTCGAGCGGGTTATGCTCATGCCATCTAACCCGCTCAGACTGGGATGCACCATGACCACAACGACCGTGATCCGCCCGCGCGCCGAAGATGTGGAAGGCCAACCGATCCTGCGCCCGCTGCCCTCCCGGCAATGCCGCAGCGTCGGGCCTTTCGTGTTTTTCGACCATATGCTGCAAACCCGTTATGCCCCGGGCACCGGCATGAATATTCGCCAACACCCGCATATCGGCCTCTCCACCCTGACCTACCTGTTTGAAGGCGAACTCCTGCACAAGGACAGCCTCGGCTCCGACCAGTTGGTCAAGGCCGGGGACGTCAGCTGGATGACCGCCGGCAGCGCCATTGCCCACGTTGAACGTAGCCCCGAGGCGTTGAAGGCCAGTGGTTTCAGCCTGCACGGGTTGCAAGTGTGGCTGGCCTCGCCCCGGGAACATGAGCAAGGACCTGGGCACTACAGCCATCACCCCGCCGCCAGCTTGCCGGTAAGTGACAACCTCGGCGTGCAGATTCGCCTGATTGCCGGCAGCGGCTTTTGCCTCGAGTCACCCGTGCCGGTGTTGTCGCCCACCTTGTATGCCGAGGTGCGGATGCAGACGGCTACGACGCTGCTGATCCCGGATGAGCATGCAGAACGGGCGGTGTATGTGCTGGAGGGTGAGGCGCAGTTGGATGGCGAGGTGCTGGAGGTGCATAGCCTGGTGGTATTGCCGGCAGGCGAAAGCATGGCGCTGTTTGCCGAGACCGATTGCCATCTGGTGGTGTTCGGCGGCGCGGCGCTGGATGGGCCACGGCGGATTAACTGGAATTTTGTGGCGAGTGATCCTGCGTTGATCGAGCAGGCTCGGCAGCGTTGGGCGGCTGGGGATTGGCCGACAGTGCCGGGGGAAAGCGAGCGGATTGAGTTGCCTGGAGGCAAGGCTTAAGCGCTTTATTGCCGGTGAAACAGCCTTCGCGAGCAAGCCCGCTCCCACATTTTGACCGTGTACACCCTGAAGGAACGCGGTCGAAAGGTGGGAGCGGGCTTGCTCGCGAAGGGGCCAGCTCAGGCAACCGAACTATCAGCCCTTGAACACTTCATCCAGCAAGTTATGCATCGACTGGAAGGCCCGTGCAGCGGTCTTCGCGTCATACATCATCTTGCCCGGAACGTTCGCGTGCGGATCGGTAAACGAGTGCACCGCACCGCCGTAGCTCAGCAATTGCCAATCCACACCAGCCGCGTTCATTTCATCTTCAAACGCCGGCAGTTGCTCTTTCGGCACCAACGGGTCGGAAGCACCGTGCAACACCAGCACGGAACCCTTGATGTTTTTCGCATCGTCCGGGTTCGGTGTGTCGAGGCTGCCATGGAACGAAACTGCCGCTTTCAACGGCGCACCGGTACGCGCCAGCTCCAGGGAGCAGCAGCCACCGAAGCAGAAACCGAAGGTTGCCAGCTTCGAGGTATCCACCGCGGCTTCGGTCTGGTGTTTCAGGTGATCAAGGGCGACCTGCATGCGTTTGTTCAGCAGTACCCGGTCATTCTTCAACGGCATCATTGCCGCGCCCGCTTCATCGCCATTCGACGGGCGAACCGTTTGCCCGTACAGGTCGGCGAGCAGCACCACGTAGCCCTTGCTGGCCACACTCTTGGCGATCTCTTCAGCACCGGCGCTGACACCCATCCAGTTCGGCGCCATCAACAACCCTGGCAGCGGGCCTTTATGACTGGCATCAAACGCCAGGCGGCTTTCATAAGGCTGGCCATCAATCTGATAGACCACGGAACGCACGGTGATTTGGCTCATCATTTACTCCAGGTGAAAGGCTCTAGAACGAAAAAACCCGCCGAAGCGGGTTTTTCTACAACGGTGTTAAACCGACAGTTCAACCAACAGCTTGTTCAGTCGGCGCACATAAGCGGCCGGGTCTTTCAGGCTGTCGCCGGCAGCCAGGGCTGCCTGGTCGAAGAGGATGTGCGACAGGTCGCCAAACCGCTCTTCGCTCTGCTCGCCGTCGAGTTTCTCGATCAGCGGATGAGCCGGGTTGAATTCGAAGATCGGCTTGGAGTCCGGAACCTTCTGGCCGCTGGCTTCCAGGATCTGACGCATCTGCATGCCCAGGTCCTGCTCGCCGATGGCCAGGATCGCCGGGGAATCAGTCAGACGGTGGGAAACCCGCACTTCGCTGACGGCATCGCCCAAGGCGGTCTTGATTCGCTCAACCAGGCCCTCTTTGGACTTGGCCACTTCTTCGGCAGCTTTCTTGTCTTCTTCGGAATCCAGGTTGCCCAGGTCCAGGTCGCCACGGGCGACATCAACAAAGCTCTTGCCGTCGAAGTCGCTGAGGTAACTCATCAGCCACTCGTCGATACGGTCGGTCAACAGCAGCACTTCAATGCCTTTCTTGCGGAAGACTTCCAGGTGCGGGCTGTTCTTGACCTGAGCGTAGGTTTCGCCGGTCAGGTAGTAGATCTTGTCCTGACCTTCCTTGGCGCGAGCCAGGTAGTCGGCCAGGGAAACGGTCTGCTCACCGTCGTCACCGTGGGTCGATGCGAAACGCAGCAGGCCGGCGATTTTTTCCTTGTTGGCGAAATCTTCTGCCGGGCCTTCTTTCATGACCTGGCCGAAGTTTTTCCAGAAGCCCTTGTATTGCTCAGGCTCGTTCTTCGCCAGTTTTTCCAGCATATCGAGGACACGCTTGGTCAGCGCCGACTTCATCGAGTCGATGATCGGGTCTTTCTGCAGGATTTCCCGCGACACGTTCAGCGACAGGTCGTTGGAGTCGACCACGCCTTTGATAAAGCGCAGGTACAACGGCAGGAACGATTCCGCCTGGTCCATCACGAACACGCGCTGCACGTACAGCTTCAGGCCTTTCGGCGCTTCACGCTGGTACAGGTCGAACGGAGCACGGGCCGGTACGTAGAGCAGCGAGCTGTATTCCAGCTTGCCTTCGACCTTGTTGTGGCTCCAGCTCAGCGGGTTCTCGTAGTCATGGGCGATGTGCTTGTAGAACTCCTGGTATTCCTCGTCTTTGACTTCGGTACGAGGACGGGTCCACAGGGCGCTGGCACGGTTGACCACTTCCCATTCCTGGGCAGGCGCCTCTTCGCCTTCGGCCGCCGCTTGTTCTTTCGGCAACTCGATCGGCAACGCAATGTGGTCGGAGTACTTCTTGATGATATTGCGCAGGCGCCAGCCATCGGCGAACTCGTCTTCACCGGACTTCAGGTGCAGCACGATGCGGGTACCACGGTCTGCCTTGTCGACGGTGGCAATTTCAAATTCGCCCTCGCCTTTGGACGACCAGTGCACGCCTTCGCTGGCAGCAAGGCCGGCGCGGCGGCTGAATACTTCAACCTTGTCGGCAACGATGAAGGCCGAGTAGAAACCCACGCCGAACTGGCCGATCAGGTGCGAATCTTTCTTCTGGTCGCCCGACAGGTTTTTCATGAAATCAGCGGTGCCGGATTTGGCGATGGTCCCCAGGTGGGTGATCGCATCGTCACGGCTCATGCCGATACCGTTGTCTTCGAGGGTGACGGTTTTCGCGTCTTTGTCGAAGCTCACACGGATTTTCAGTTCCGCGCCGCCTTCCAGCAACTCAGGCTTGGACAGGGCTTCGAAACGTAATTTGTCGACAGCGTCAGAGGCGTTCGAGATCAATTCGCGAAGGAAAATTTCCTTGTTGGAATACAGCGAATGGATCATGAGGTGCAGCAGTTGCTTCACCTCGGTCTGGAAGCCCAGGGTTTCCTTTTGAGTTTCCACACTCATGGTCATCAAACTCCAATTGGATGGCAGTGGCCGCGCCCTTGAGGGTTGGCGGCGGGTTGTCATCAAAGTTGGGGGCTAAGACCAGGATTTCAAGGGCGGGCCGATTCCTCAATCTTGAAATGTGCACGGGCGGTGGCAATCGGTTCGGCCTGGGTACTTTGCCACGCGGTAATCGCCACATTGGCTACCCGTCGGCCCTGGCGCCACACCTGGCATTTGGCGTAAGTGTCGCGAAACTGGCCGGCGCGCAGGTAATCCAGGGAAAAGTCGATGATTTTGGGGACGCCTGGTGCACCGGTAAATACCAGCAAATGCAAGGCTGCGGACAGCTCCATAAAGCCTGCAATCACACCACCATGGATTGCCGGCAATATCGGGTTACCAATATTGTCCTTGTTGGCCGGCATGCGGAACAGCAATTCATCCCCCAGCCGCGTGCATTCGATGCCAATTAGCTTGGCGTAGGGAATCAGGTTGAGCAGTGCCTCATAGTTGCCCCGCTCGTGGGCTTGCTGCAGACGGGTCTTGAACTGATGTTTCATGGTTGTTCTCCCTTGATCGTACTGCCCAGTCCCTGACTGCCCTTGAGGCGCTTGCCCATGCGCATGAAGGTGCCCACCACATGGGCAATCGGCTGCTGTGGGTCGTCCTGATAGGCGAAGCCGCGGGTGAAGATCACGTCGGTGGTCACCCGGTAGCACTGGGCAAAACCGAATACCGGCTTGTGGGGCTCGGCCGGGTGCATGTAGTCGACACGCAGGTCCAGGGTCGGGCAGACCTCGAACTCCGGCAACACACACAAGGTGGCCATGCCGCAGGCGGTGTCCATCAAGGATGTGAGCGCGCCGCCGTGGATCACACCGGTCTGCGGATCACCGACAATATGCGGTCCATAGGGCAGCACCAGCGTCATGCCGTCTTCACTGGCGGCATGGACCTGGATACCCAGCACCTGGCAGTGGCGCAAGGCTGAAACAAAGCGCGTGGCACGGGATAAAAGAGGATTTTCGGTCATTCAGTCTGGACTCTTATTAGTGTTGACCCGCTGTGTAGACCGTGCGGGTGAAAGTTCCTTGGCGGCTGTGGTTTATATATCTGTGTAATAAAAGGAACTAATGCTGAACCCCTACGCTCGAAAGGCCAGAAGATATCTTCAATAAGGAGAAACACCCCATGCGCAAGACTTTAGCTATTTCCATGATGCTGGCCGCTGCCCTCGGTCTCGCTGCCTGCGACAAGAAATCCGAAGACAAAGCCCAAGATGCCGCAGCACATTCTGAGCAAGCTCAGAAAGACATGGCGAAGGCTCAGGATAAAGTGAATGACGCTGCGAAAGAAAACGCCGATGCTGCCAAAGCTCAGGCCGAATCGAACGAAGCCGCTGCAAAAGAAGCAGCACCTGCAACCGGTTCTTGAGTCTGACGACTTGAACACCGTGGCTTGAAAAGCCAATGCTGCAAAGAAAGCCCGCCAAGTGCGGGCTTTACTTTGCCTGCTGTTTTTATCAGCGCAGCAAAGTGCAAAAGGTTGGACTAAGCCTCAATTGGCCTGAGGAACCAGCCCCACTCTTTGAATCACTCAATAGACGCCCCGAGGGTACGGAGCTCCGCCATCGATGGAATAAAAGGGAGTGCCATGCTACTTCAGAGATAGAACCCTCATGCTCGCGCCCTCCAAACGCTCCAGCCCGGCATCCACTCCACACTTTGCCCCGCCGCCCACCAACAAACCGACGGCGCCCGCGGGGCCGCCAGCGCGACAAATTACGCAGCCTTATACAGCGGGCTTGAATCACAGTGATTTCGTCACACCCACAGTGCGCGGCATAACGCCGGTCGTCGCGAATACCAACCGCCCCGCCACCGTCACCGCTCAATCCCAATTGATTGATCAGCACCGGAAACTGAACAAACAAATCACTGACCTGCTAAGCCACCAGACGACATTCCATCGATTTATTCAGGTCCAGTTGAAAAAAGCCTTTCCCGAACTTGAATCAATTGATCCGAATTCCATTCACGTCAAAACGTACGGTCAAAAGCCCGGCGCAGAACGCATCCTGACATCTACACAAACGCTGTCCCAGGCACTGTTCGACAAGATCATGGAAGTGAACCTGAACGCGCTCACCGGTTCGCCTGACAAAGAAACTGAGACCGCCTTTTATATTGATGCACCAGACGGTGGTGCTCAGCGTAAGCTCGAACCCCGTTGTTCATTGCTCACGATCGCCCAAAATATTGCGACCCGGCTTCCCACCGCGCTCAGCAGCTATTGGAAAAAACCACCCTCAGGCCCCGGGCCCCAAGCGCCGCGACAAGAGCAGTTGCTGGCCTTGCACCGGCAGATGCTCTCCACCGAGGCGGCGCTGCGCGTTGAAGACGGGACACTTAGCCACCCCGGCAAACAGCTGATCGACGCAGCGTTTCAGTACCCGACACTCGCAGCACGCGAAGGTGCATTTGCATCAGGCAGTCGCCCCGGGGTGTACCCCATCAGGATTGATGACAATACCCCCAATGGAGCCCTGCTAGCCGGCTGCTTCCTTATCACCAGCAAAGACGGATCGTCAGCTGAAGCGCCCTACTCAGCAACGGACATCCGAAATATAGGGCTCGATGCGCCTAACGGGCCCGTTGTGCTTTACACCCCCTGCGACGGTTTCGAGGAGTTCGCGACCCCGGCTGATGCCCGTGAAGCCTTGTTACGCAGGATCAACGGTGATGAGGAGAAAGCAGGCGTACTGCTGAAAAGCTTGCCGCTGTCGGTGCAGCACAGTCGCGACCCGCAATGGGGCGACGACTTGATGCTGGGGTTCGCGCCGGTATCGGGAGACGTGGTGGCCCAGACACTGCCCTTGCTGCTGAAGCGCCAGGCAGATGAGGTCAAGGAAACGCTGCAGTTCGCCTTCACCGCCGAGCCCGGCAAATATGGCACCGGGAATTTGCTGGATCCCGCAATCGCCACGGGCATCAATGACGCCGCCGACCTGTCGCTGCAATTTGATGGCAGCAATGCGATGCTCGCACGCAACGAAAAGCTAATGGAAAAACGCCAGCCACCGTGGCTAAAAGAACTGACTCCGGAGCAGGAAGCCCACTACCGGGAGCTTGAACAGGCGGAACAGGCCAGTTTCTCCCGCCTGCAACCGCTGCTGGAGAAACTTCCCTCCCTTGGAGGTTTTGCAAAAGAACGGCTGGCGCAGGCACTGAAAGACAAATTGCAAAAGCGCCACCCGAAGGAGGACATCGACCCCGACAAACTCATGGTCCGGGTCACGACAGAAAGATCCATAAACCTTCGTCAAATTGTGCTGCCCCGTATCCCCTTGCCGCCTACCACCGAAATGATATCGCTGACCGACCTGGCCCTGAGGAACACCTCGGCCTGGGATTCTGGCGTTTCACTGCTGTCCACCCAAACAATCTGGGAAGCGCACTGGGTCGGCGCCGACGGAAAACGCGTGACACTGGATAAGCAATGGCTTGAGGAGCTGATCAAGCCAGCCGATGTGGGTGGCAACTACCTGAGGCTGCTCGGTGAAAAGCTGGACCCGAGCGTCACATCGGGAGAGGCTGCGGCGTTGCGCAACGCCTGGAAGCACAACCAACAGGCGAGGCTGGCCAAGGACGCTTTTTTGACATCCCTGGATCCGGATGCCTATCTGAACAAGCAAAGAATCGCCGAGCAGTGGATCAACGCAACAATAGCCCATGCCGATCCCACCACATGGCCGGTTGTGAATGGGTCCTCCATCATCTCCCACCGTGTCTCAAGGGATGGAAAACCGGTTCGAGGCATGCTGGTCATCAAGCCGGCCGACCATCCATCGTTGGTGCTATACAGCCCGGACGCCCCCGACGGACGTCCCTTCAGGGAAATAGTCGGCCAGGGCCAACTGAACACTCTGCTGGCCAAACCTGAGTGGCAAACCTATATGGACCAGCGGGTTTCACCTGCAGACAAGTACTCGATTCACGACAAACTCTTCATACACCCGGTCAACATGATCCTGAAGCAGCTGGCAGTCGACCATGAAGCCGGTATCGCGCTCAAACCGATCAAAGGCTCACTCGGCGACCATCTCTACGCGCAAAACGTGGCCTTGGTGGCCGCCAAAGCCGGTGCCCAATTCATCACGAGCGCTGAAGTAGCGGCCCAAAGCACCACCAACCAGCTGATATTTGCCGGTGAGGTGGCAATGTTGGTAATGGACTTGATCCCTGCCACCAAAGGAATTTCCACTGTCAGCAGGCTCTCCAAAGCCGCCTTGAAAGCCTTGCGCGTTCCCGGGCGAAGCTTGCCTAAACTACTCACCCAGCCGGGCCAATGGGGCGCCGTCTATTCGGACTTTTCCATGGCCGCGGCAGGCCTGCCATTGCTTAGAAAAGCACCGTTACGCCCGGTGTTCAGAGCGCCCGCGCGCGTACCTCAACAGCGCTTGGCAATCACTGCCGGCAAAGCTACCGGGCCAAGCCGTCACGTCGCGCCGGTTCCGGGGACGTCTATGTCGGCAGCCCGCCCCTCCAGCCCCCCTACCCCACTGGCAACCCCGGCTCGCCCCGTGCAGACGTTGAACCGTGGAGATCTCGCCGCTCATGCTTTGGATAATCAACTGCTGGCAGGACGCTCCATGCCTACCGCTGGCCCCCAGCAAATCGGAAACAAATGGCTGATTCGTTACACCGATAACTCAGGGATCAGCAAGGTTTACGAGGTAAGCCCGGCGTTTAAATTCGAATCGGGGTATGTAAACGTTATAAACCCACAGACGGGACGACGGGTTGTCACGCTACTGAACAAGGGAAACCACGAGTGGGTACCCACCGGGTTGCCAGGAGGCGTCAAGCTCCCCCAACCGTTAAGGAACCTGCTGCGTCGCCCACCTGTGCCCAAGCCTGTAACGTCGGTGGAAATGGGCATTTCGAAAACCATTCAGGGCGGTAAATCCACGCTGTCCACTCGCGGTCTCTCGGACTGCTCCGCAATCGCTGTTTTGTCAGACTGGAATGGCAAGACCTACGGTACCCGAACGCTGATGCACCTGCAGGGCAGCACCCTCGAAGCCAACTTGAACGGACGCAAGGGTTTTGATGTAGTCAAAGAACTGCAAGCCACATTGAAAAGCGGCGACAAAGTCATCCTGGTGGGCGGGGACCTTTCTCAATCCAGAACCGGCCTGGCGATCACCCTGGGTCAGTCAGACAGCAGCGGCCGGCAACCGCTGTTGGATTTGATCAATACCAACGGCGTGTCCTTCGAAATGGCAGGATCCTCGGGGGTTGATGTTATGGCCGATGGCAGCTTCAAGTTGATGGACGGCGGCATTGGCGTAGTGGATGAAGCGACGATGAAGTGGGTTATTGACTTCGCCCAGGACTAAGGCGAGCAATTGGCGACAGTTTTTGCGCTCGGGGTCTCACGCTGGCGACTTCCAATAATTGCCAATAAAAAATGCCCCGAATCGGTTGATACGGGGCATTTTCGATTACAGCACGTGAACCAAGGCTTTAAGCAATCGCTTCGCTACGTTTGCCCAGCACGCGGTCAACTACCACAGCGACGACCAGGGTCATCACCGAAGGCACCAGCCACGCCAGGCCCTGCTCGCTCAGCGGCAGGTGAGCCAGTTGCGATGGCATCCAGTCCGCCAGGCCAGCGCCCTTCAGTGCGTCAATGCAGCCGAAGATGAAAGACACCAGCATCACCGGGCCGACGATCCGGCCCTGCTCCTGCCAGAAGTCCTTACAGAAGCTCAGGGCCACCAGCACGATGCATGGCGGGTAGATCGCGGTCAGTACCGGAATCGAGAACGCAATCAGCTTGGTCAGGCCCAGGTTGGACACAAACAGCGAGAACACCGCGAGGATCACCACCAGGGTCTTGTAGGACAGCGGCAATACACGGCTGAAGTACTCGGCGCAGGCACAGGTCAGGCCTACAGCGGTCACCAGGCACGCCAGGGAAATCAGCACGGCGAGGAAGCCGCTGCCCAGGGAGCCGAAGGTGTGCTGGACGTACTCGTGCAGCACGGCGGCGCCATTGGCGGCGCCGGCGGCCACTTCATGGCTGCCCGAACCGAGGCGGAACAGGCTGATGTACACCAGCGCCAGGCCCACGCCGGCAATCAGCCCGGCAATGATCGCGTAGCGGGTAATCAGCTTCGGCGACTCAACACCACGGGAGCGAATCGCGTTGACGATCACGATGCCGAACACCAGGGCGCCCAGGGTATCCATGGTCAGGTAACCATTGATAAAGCCTTGGGAGAACGGTGCAGCCACGTATTCAGGAGTGGCAACACCCACATCACCGGCCGGCAAGGCAAAGGCGGCAATGCCCAATACGGCCAGGGCGATGATCTTCAACGGTGCCAGGAAGCGACCAACCGTATCCAGCAGGCGGCCTGGGTACAGGGAGATGAAGAACACCAACAGGAAGTACACCGAGCTGTAGAGGAACAGCGCCAGCGGGCTTTCACCGGTCAGCGGCGCCAGGCCCACTTCAAACGACACGGTCGCGGTTCGCGGGGTAGCGAACAGCGGGCCGACTGCCAGGTAGGCAGCCGCTGCCAGCAAGCCACCGGCGATCTTGCCGATCGGGCTGCTCAACGCGTCCATGCCGCCACCGACCTTGGCCAGGGCGACAACGGTGATCACCGGCAAACCAACGGCGGTGATCAGGAAGCCCAGCGCCGCCATCCAGACATGAGGCCCGGACTGCAAACCGACGATAGGCGGGAAGATGATGTTGCCGGCGCCCACGAACAGGGCAAAGGTCATAAAGCCCAACGCCAGGATGTCCTGGCTTTTCAACACTTTCATTTGAGGAAATACCACACTACTGAATCGGAATTTAGAGAGGGCTTCCCTATGGATGAGGGAAATACTGCCGGTCCTGATGGGGACCGACCGGTCTGGCGCGGGGCTTCCTTTTGGGATGCGTACGCATAAAGAGGCGGCTAGCCTAACGAATTTGCGGGTCAAACGCACTGTTGGGGGGCGAACTGTCCGATAAGCGACATTTTTATGTCGCGTTTTTATATTTAAATTTTGAAATGCGATGGAATGTGGGAGCGGGCATGCTCACGAAGGCAGTCTTTCAGTTGTGAATCTGTTGACTGATACACCGCCTTCGCGAGCAAGCCCGCTCCCACAAGTTGATCTCCACCAACCTTCAGAAAGCACAAAGGCCACCCGAAGGTGGCCTTTGTGGGGTGAAGCGTCAGTTAAGCACGAGGCTTATTTGACAGCCCAACCGGTCAGCTCGGACAAAGCCTTGCCGATGTCTGCCAGCGAACGCACGGTTTTAACGCCTGCGTCTTCCAGGGCAGCAAACTTCTCGTCTGCAGTGCCCTTGCCGCCAGAGATGATTGCGCCAGCATGGCCCATGCGCTTGCCAGCAGGGGCAGTCACACCAGCGATGTAGGAAACAACCGGTTTGGTC
Organism: Pseudomonas sp. PAMC 26793; assembly: GCF_000313235.1. Classification (NCBI taxonomy): domain Bacteria; kingdom Pseudomonadati; phylum Pseudomonadota; class Gammaproteobacteria; order Pseudomonadales; family Pseudomonadaceae; genus Pseudomonas; species Pseudomonas sp. PAMC 26793. The sequence goes on along the minus strand of NZ_AMXG01000035.1, from coordinate 95,493 downwards.
ACGTGTGCCTTGATGTAGGCAGCCGCTTCTTCTTCAGCCGAACCGCCGATCTCACCGATCATTACGATCGCTTCGGTCTTCGGGTCTTCCTGGAACAGCTTCAGGATGTCGATGAAGTTCGAGCCTGGGATCGGGTCACCGCCGATGCCGACGCAAGTCGACTGACCGAAACCGGCGTCAGTAGTCTGCTTGACAGCTTCGTAAGTCAGGGTACCGGAACGCGAAACGATACCGACTTTACCTGGCAAGTGAATGTGACCTGGCATGATGCCGATCTTGCATTCGCCTGGAGTGATCACGCCAGGGCAGTTAGGGCCGATCAGGACTACGCCCAGCTCGTCGCACTTAACTTTAGCGTCCAGCATGTCCAGGGTAGGAATGCCTTCGGTGATGCAAACGATCAGCTTGATGCCGCCGAAGGCTGCTTCCAGGATGGAGTCCTTGCAGAAAGGAGCTGGAACGTAGATCACGCTGGCGGTGGCGCCAGTGGCAGCTACAGCATCTTTCACGGTGTTGAACACTGGCAGACCCAGGTGCTCGGTGCCGCCTTTACCAGGAGTAACGCCACCGACCATCTTGGTGCCGTATTCGATGGCTTGCTGGGTGTGGAAACTACCTTGGGAACCGGTAATACCCTGGCAGATAACCTTGGTGTCTTTATTGATCAGGACGCTCATTATTTGCCCTCCGCAGCTTTGACAACTTGTTGAGCAGCGTCGGTCAGGCTGGTAGCAGCGATGATGTTCAAACCGCTTTCTGCCAGTACTTTAGCGCCCAGTTCAGCGTTGTTACCTTCAAGGCGCACAACAACCGGGATTTTAACGCCGACTTCTTTCACTGCACCGATGATGCCTTCGGCAATCATGTCGCAACGAACGATGCCGCCGAAGATGTTGACCAATACTGCCGCGACGTTGGAGTCGGACAGGATGATCTTGAACGCTTCGGTAACGCGTTCTTTGGTGGCACCGCCGCCTACGTCGAGGAAGTTGGCTGGTTTGCCGCCATGCAGGTTGACGATGTCCATGGTACCCATGGCCAGGCCAGCACCGTTGACCATGCAACCGATGTTGCCTTCCAGGGCTACGTAGTTCAGTTCGAACTTGGCAGCGTGCGCTTCGCGCGGATCGTCTTGCGACGGATCGTGGAAAGTCTTCAGCTTAGGCTGACGGTACATGGCGTTGGCGTCGATGTTGATCTTGGCGTCGAGGCAATGCAGATCGCCGTCAGCCTTGATCACCAGCGGGTTCACTTCCAGCAGGGCCAGATCGTGATCCTGGAACAGTTTGGCCAGACCTACGAAGATCTTGGCGAACTGGGCAACTTGCTTGCCTTCCAGACCCAACTGGAATGCCAGCTCGCGACCCTGGAATGGCTGAGCGCCAACCAGTGGATCGATAGTGGCTTTCAGAATTTTTTCTGGGGTTTCTTCGGCGATCTTCTCAATGTCCACGCCACCTTCGGTGGAGGCCATGAACACGATGCGACGGCTCGAACGGTCAACGACAGCGCCCAGGTACAGCTCTTTAGCGATATCAGTGCACGATTCAACCAGGATCTTGGTGACTGGCTGGCCATTGGCATCAGTCTGGTAAGTCACCAGACGCTTGCCCAGCCACTGCTGAGCGAAGGCCTTGGCGTCTTCTTTGCTGCGAACCAGCTTAACGCCGCCCGCTTTACCGCGACCACCAGCGTGAACCTGGGCTTTGACAACCCACTCGGTGCCGCCGATTTTGTCGCAAGCTTCTGCTGCTGCTTCCGGGGTGTCTACTGCGTAACCCTTGGATACTGGCAGGCCGTATTCAGCGAACAGCTGCTTACCCTGATACTCGTGAAGATTCATGCTTATTACCGTCTTCGTTAGGTACTGCGCATTCGGCGCTGCGCTCTTTATTGAGTGCCGCGCCACCTGTGACTGCTGCTTGCACAGTCAAACCACCAAAGGCCTGGAGCCTGGGTGGTGAAACTGCGCAAGACTGCGTCCGGCGGATATTCCGCGGTGAGTCTTGCGCACAAGGCTCACGACGGGCAACCGCCGTGGTTTCTTATTATCTCGCTTAGCGCTTCTTCTTGTTGGCGATGTGGATGGCATGGCCATTCACTGCCAACGCGGCTTCGTGCAGCGCTTCAGACAGGGTCGGATGGGAGAAAACCATCATGCCGATGTCTTCGGCGCTGGTGCCGAATTCCATACCGATTGCGCCTTGCTGGACCAGTTCTGCTGCGCCTGGGCCAATCACGTGGACGCCCAATACGCGGTCAGTCTTGGCATCAGCGATGACTTTGACAAAACCACCGGTGTCGTTGGCTGCCATGGCACGGCCAGAAGCGGCAAACGGGAAGGTGCCGACGTTAACTTCAACGCCTTCAGCTTTCAACTGCTGTTCGTTCTTGCCGACCCATGCAATTTCCGGGTGGGTGTAGATAACAGACGGGATCAGGTCGTAGTTCATCTGGGTCTTGTGACCCTTGATGCGCTCAACAACCATGATGCCTTCTTCGGAAGCCTTGTGCGCCAGCATCATGCCGCGAACCACGTCACCAATGGCGTAGACGCCTGGCACGGTGGTAGCGCAGTGATCGTCAACGTGGATGAAGCCACGCTCGTCGATGTTCACGCCGCTGTCGGAAGCCAGCAGATCAGTGGTCACTGGACGGCGACCAACGGCTACGATCAGCTTGTCGAAAGTGATGGTCTTTTCGCCATCCTTGTCGGTGTAGGTCACGACGACTTCTTCACCGTTAACCTTGGAACCGGTAACGCGAGCGCCCAGCTTGATGTCCAGACCTTGTTTGGTCAGGGTTTTCAACGCTTCTTTGGACACTGCGGTGTCGGCAGCCAGCAGGAACGTGTCCAGGGCTTCCAGCACGGTCACTTCGGAACCCAGGCGGGACCAGACCGAACCCAGTTCCAGGCCGATCACGCCAGCGCCGATCACGCCCAGACGCTTTGGAACCGATTGGAATTCCAGGGCGCCGGTCGAATCAACGATCACCTTCTGGTCAACAGGAGCCGGTGGAATGTCGATTGGACGCGAACCTGGAGCCAGGATCACGTTCTCGGCTTCGATGACTTCTACCGAACCGTCAGGCTTGGTGATTTCAACTTTCTTGCCGGCCAGCAGTTTGCCGTGGCCTTGCAGGGAAGTCACGCCGTTGGCCTTGAACAGGGTGGCAACGCCGGAAGTCAGGCCTTTAACGATGTTGGCCTTGCGGCCGACCATTGCTGGCACGTCCATGGTCACGCCAGCGTGGTTGATGCCGTGGATGGCAAAACCGTCTTGGGCTTCGTGGAATTTCCAGGAGCTGTCCAGCAGCGCCTTGGAAGGAATGCAACCAACGTTCAGGCAAGTACCGCCCAGAGCCAGTTTGCCTTCCTTGTCGGTGTATTTTTCGATGCAAGCAGTCGAGAGGCCCAGTTGTGCGGCCTTGATGGCGGCAACGTAGCCGCCAGGGCCTGCGCCAATCACTACAACGTCAAATTTCTGCGACATGAAAAAAAATCCTCTTTAGCTAAAAGCTTCAAGCCGTGAGCCGCACTCCGGACTGCCTTGCGGCAGACCGGCAGTACGGCGCACCGCCGCTTTATCAGATATCCAGCAGCAGACGAGCCGGGTCTTCCAGCAGGTTCTTGATGGTCACCAGGAAAGTCACGGCTTCTTTACCATCGATCAGGCGGTGATCGTACGACAGCGCCAGGTACATCATCGGGCGGATCACCACTTGGCCGTTGATTGCCATAGGACGCTGCAGAATGTTGTGCATGCCCAGGATCGCAGCTTGTGGCGGGTTGACGATCGGAGTCGACATCATCGAACCGAAAGTACCACCGTTGGTGATGGTGAAGGTACCACCGGTCATCTCGTCGATGGTCAGCTTGCCGTCACGGGCTTTCTTGCCGAAGTTGGCGATGCCGCCTTCGATTTCAGCCAGGCTCATCAGTTCGGCGTTACGCAGAACCGGTACCACCAGGCCACGGTCGCTGGAGACGGCAACGCCGACGTCAGCATAACCGTGGTAAACGATGTCGCCGCCGTCGATGGAAGCGTTGACTGCCGGGAAGCGTTTCAGCGCTTCGGTGGCCGCTTTCACGAAGAACGACATAAAGCCCAGGCGCACGCCGTTGTGGGACTTCTCGAACAGATCCTTGTACTTCGAACGCAGCGCCATGACTTCGGTCATGTCGACTTCGTTGAACGTGGTCAGCATCGCCATGTTCGACTGTGCTTCAACCAGGCGCTTGGCCACGGTGGCACGCACGCGAGTCATCGGTACGCGCTTCTCGGTGCGGTCGCCAGCGGCGAACACAGGAGCAGCGGCAGCCGGGGCAGCAGCCTTGGCAGGTGCGGCAGCTGGAGCGTTTTTCTTGGCTTCAACAGCGGCAACTACGTCTTCCTTGGTTACACGGCCGTCTTTGCCGGTGCCCTTGATGGAAGCCAGGTTGATGCCGTTTTCGTCAGCCAGCTGACGTGCAGCCGGTGCAGCGATTGGATCTTCGCCGCCCGCAGCCGGTGCAGCAGCTGGAGCTGCGGCAGCAGCAGCGGCCGGTGCAGGAGCGGCGGCAGCAGGAGCAGCGGCAGCAGCGCCGCCCTCTTCGATCGAGCCCAGAACCTGGTTCGACAGAACGGTAGCGCCTTCTTCGGCAACGATTGCGCCCAGCACGCCGTCAGCTTCAGCCAACACTTCGAGCACGACCTTGTCGGTTTCGATGTCGACGATCAGGTCGTCACGCTTGACGGCCTCGCCTGGTTTCTTGTGCCAGGTGGCAACGGTGCCATCGGCAACCGATTCCGGGAATGACGGGGCTTTGATTTCGATAGCCATTATCTGTGGGTCCTTAAAATTCGGTTTCAGTCAGCGCGAAGGCGTTAAACAGTGAAAGCATCTTGCAGCAGTTTTTCCTGCTGCTCGGCGTGCATCGACGCATAACCACACGCAGGTGCAGCAGAAGCAACACGACCGGCGTACTCCAGGCCCAGGGCCTGTTTGTGGTTGCCGATGCTGCGACGCAGATGATGCTGACTGCTGTACCAAGCGCCCTGGTTCATCGGCTCTTCCTGACACCACACCACGTTGGTGAGGTTGGTGTAAGGCGCGATGGCCTCCATCAGGTCGTCTTCCGGGAACGGGTAAAGCTGCTCGATCCGCACGATGGCGATGTCTTCGCGGCCTTCGGCACGGCGTTTTTCCAGCAAGTCGTAGTAAACCTTGCCGCTGCACAGGATCAGGCGAGTGACCTTGGCCGCGTCCAGGGTGTCGATTTCTGAAATAACGGTCTGGAACGAACCATCCGCCAGATCTTCCAGGGTCGAGATGGCCAATTTATGACGCAACAGCGATTTCGGGGTCAGCACTACCAGCGGCTTGCGCAGCGGGCGGATCACCTGGCGACGCAGCAAGTGGTAGATCTGGGCCGGGGTCGTCGGCACGCACACCTGGATGTTGTGCTCGGCGCACAATTGCAGGTAACGCTCCAGACGGGCCGAGGAGTGCTCCGGCCCCTGACCTTCATAACCGTGTGGCAGCAACATGGTCAGGCCGCACAGACGGCCCCACTTGTGCTCGCCGCTGGTGATGAACTGGTCGATAACCACCTGGGCACCGTTGGCGAAGTCGCCGAACTGGGCTTCCCAGATCACCAGCGCCTGAGGCGTGGTGGTCGAGTAACCGTATTCGAACGCCAGTACGGCTTCTTCGGACAGGAACGAATCGAACAGGTCGAAACGTGGCTGGCCTTCGTACAGGTTCTGCAACGGGATGTAGGTGCCCGCGTCTTTCTGGTTGTGCAACACAGCGTGACGGTGCGAGAACGTACCGCGGCCGATGTCCTGGCCAGTCATGCGAATCGGGTGACCTTCGAACGCCAGGGTCGCGTACGCCATGGTTTCAGCGTAACCCCAGTTGATCGGCAGGCCGCCGGCTTGCATCTTCTGACGGTCTTCGTAGATCTTCGCAACCTGGCGCTGTACGACGAAACCGTCTGGAATTTCCAGCAGCTTGGCCGACAGTTCCTGCAGGGTCTTCAGATCGAACGAGGTGTCGTGACGCGCAGTCCAGGCGTGGCCCAGGTACGGACGCCAGTCGACGAACAGCTCTTTGTTCGGTTCTTTAACCAGGCTTTTCACGACATGCAGGCCGTTGTCCAGCGCGTTGCGGTATTCATCGATCTTCGCCTGAACACGCGCATCGTCCACCACGCCGGCCTTGATCAGGCTATCGGCATACAGCTCACGGGTGGTGCGCTGCTTGGTGATTTGCTGGTACATCAACGGTTGGGTGCCGCTAGGCTCATCCGCTTCGTTGTGACCGCGACGACGGTAGCAGACCAGGTCGATGACCACGTCACGCTTGAACTGCATGCGGTAATCGATGGCCAACTGGGTCACGAACAACACGGCTTCCGGATCATCACCATTCACATGGAGGATCGGCGCCTGGATCATCTTGGCAACGTCGGTCGCGTACTCGGTAGAGCGCGCGTCCAGCGGGTTGCTGATGGTGAAGCCCACCTGGTTGTTGATGACGATGTGAACGGTACCGCCGGTCTTGAAGCCGCGAGTCTGCGACATCTGGAAGGTTTCCAGGACCACACCCTGACCGGCAAATGCCGCGTCACCGTGGATGGAAATCGGCAGGACCTTCTCACCGGTGGAATCGTTACGACGATCCTGGCGAGCACGTACCGACCCCTCGACCACTGGAGAAACGATTTCCAGGTGGGATGGGTTGAACGCCATGGCCAGGTGAACTTCACCGCCGGTGGTCATTACGTTGGACGAGAAGCCCTGGTGGTATTTAACGTCACCGGAGCCCAGCTCGACCTTCTTCTTGCCTTCGAACTCGTCGAACAGCTCGCGCGGGTTCTTGCCGAAGGTGTTGACCAGCACGTTCAAACGGCCACGGTGGGCCATGCCGATCACGATTTCCTTGGTGCCGTAGGAACCGGAACGCTGGATCAGCTCGTCGAGCATCGGGATCAGGCTTTCGCCGCCTTCCAGGCCGAAACGCTTGGTGCCCGGGTATTTGGTACCCAGGTATTTTTCCAGGCCTTCCGCTGCAGTGACGCGCTCGAGCAAGTGGCTCTTGACGTCTGCAGACAGCACCGGGCGACCACGCACGCCTTCAAGACGGTGCTGGAACCAGTGGCGCTGCTCGGAATCGGTGATGTGCGTAAATTCGGCACCGATGGTGCGGCAATATGTCTGCTGCAACGCTTCGTGAATTTCGCGTAGGCTCGCTTCCTCTTTGCCGATGAACAGGTCGCCGGCACGGAAGGTCGTATCAAGATCGGCATTGGTCAAGCCGTAATGATTGATCGACAGGTCTGCAGGTGCAGGACGCTGCCACAGCCCCAGCGGGTCAAGCTGGGCTGCCTGGTGGCCACGCATACGGTAGGCCTGGATCAGTCGCAGTACTTCAACTTGCTTCTTCTCGTGCTCACTGCTCACGCTTGCGGCAGAAACCGGCTGGGCGCGGCGCTGGTTCTTTGCCAGCAGCACGAACTGATCGCGAATTGTTGCGTGCGATACATCGGTGGCAGCGTTGCCGTCTGAAGACAACGTCTGAAATTTGGTGCGCCATTCTTCTGGCACAGCGTTAGGGTCGTGCAGGTAGAGCTCATAAAGCTCTTCCACATAGGCAGCGTTACCACCTGAAAGATAGCCGCTGTTCCACATGCGCTGCATCACGCTTTCTTGCATGCTTGGTCACCCTCGATTTGGGGACACCACCGGCGAAAACACCGAGTTTGCTTGCAAAAGGCCAAGTGCAGCGACCAAAACAAGCCACTTAGGATCACGCTGATAGTTCGGGTACCAACCCGAATGCCCCTGCTTGTCTCATTTCTTCAAAATAAGAGCCGCGTCTTTGTAAGTCGCTGCTCAAGTTAAAACTACGGCGCCGGTTGAAGCCTGCGCCGTAGCATCTACGGGCACAACGGTCCTGCTTTATTACAACGTCGGTTACACGCCGCTTTGCAGCAGCATGCTACGTACGTGACCAATGGCCTTAGTCGGGTTCAGGCCTTTGGGACATACGTTGACGCAGTTCATGATCCCGCGGCAGCGGAATACGCTGAACGGGTCATCCAGCGAAGCCAGACGCTCGGCAGTCTTGGTGTCACGGCTGTCTGCCAGGAAGCGGTACGCTTGCAGCAGGGCAGCTGGGCCCAGGAACTTGTCCGGGTTCCACCAGAAGGACGGGCAGGAAGTCGAGCAGCAAGCGCACAGGATGCACTCGTACAGACCGTCCAGCTTCTCGCGCTCTTCCGGAGTCTGCAGACGCTCGATCGCCGGAGCCGGCGTGTCGTTCTGCAGGAATGGCTTAACCTTCTCGTATTGCTTGTAGAAGATGCTCATATCGACGACCAGGTCACGGATAACCGGCAAACCTGGCAGCGGACGAACAACCAACTTGTTGCCTTTCACCACGGAAGACAGCGGCGTGATGCACGCCAGGCCGTTCTTGCCGTTGATGTTCATGCCGTCGGAGCCGCAAACACCCTCGCGGCAAGAGCGACGATAGGAGAAACCTTCGTCCTGCTCTTTAACCAGGGCCAGCACGTCCAGCACCATCAGGTCTTTACCACCGGTATCGACCTGGAATTCCTGCATGAACGGCGCAGCGTCCTGATCAGGGTTGTAGCGATAAACACTGACTTTCAACATGGCAGCCACCCTTAGTAAGTCCGAATCTTCGGTTCAAACGTCGGAACCGTCTTCGGCGAGAAGTTCACGGCACGCTTGGTTACGCGCTTGTCACCCGGGAAGTACAGGGTGTGGCACAACCAGTTTTCGTCGTCGCGGTCTTCATAGTCTTCACGAGCGTGAGCACCACGGGATTCTTTACGAACCTCGGCGGCGATCGCAGTCGCTTCAGCCACTTCCAGCAGGTTTTGCAGCTCAAGGGCTTCGATTCGAGCAGTGTTGAACGCCTGGCTCTTGTCGTTGATCTTGACGTTGGCGATGCGCGTACGCAGGTCAGCCAGCTGGGCGATACCTTTCTGCATGTATTCGCCGGTACGGAACACACCGAAGTAGTTCTGCATGCAGCTTTGCAGCTCTTTGCGCAGGGAGGCGACGTCTTCGCCATCGGTACGCGAGTTCAGGCCATCCAGGCGTGCCAGGGCAGCGTCGATGTCGGACTGGCGTGGACGAGCGTAATCAACGCCTTCCTTCAGGGTCTGTTCCAGGAACAGGCCGGCGGCGCGACCGAATACCACCAGGTCGAGCAGCGAGTTGCCGCCCAGACGGTTGGCACCGTGAACCGATACGCAAGCCACTTCACCTACCGCGAACAGACCAGGGATGATCTGGTCAACGCCGTCGGCGTCCTGGGTGATCGCCTGGCCATGAATGTTGGTGGCAACGCCGCCCATCATATAGTGGCAAGTTGGAACAACCGGGATCGGCGCAACAGCCGGGTCAACGTGAGCAAAGGTCTTGGACAGCTCCATGATGCCTGGCAGACGGCTGTGCAGAACTTCTTCACCGAGGTGATCAAGCTTCAGCATTACGTGGTCGCCATCGGGACCACAGCCGTTACCGGCGATGATCTCTTTAACCATGGAACGGGCTACAACGTCACGACCGGCGAGGTCTTTGGCGTTCGGAGCATAACGCTCCATGAAGCGCTCGCCGTTCTTGTTGATCAGGTAACCACCTTCACCACGGCAACCTTCTGTAACCAGTACACCGGCACCGGCGATGCCGGTCGGGTGGAACTGCCACATTTCGATGTCTTGTACCGGGACGCCTGCACGCAGGGCCATGCCGATACCGTCACCGGTGTTGATCAGGGCGTTGGTCGTCGAAGAGTAGATGCGGCCTGCACCGCCGGTCGCCAATACGGTGGCGTTAGCCCGCACGTAAGAGGTTTCGCCGGTTTCGATGCAGATAACGATCATGCCTACGAAGGCACCGTCTTCGTTCTTCACCAGGTCGACGCCGTAGTATTCGTTGAGGAATACGGTGCCGGCCTTCAGGTTGGCCTGGTACAGGGTGTGCAACAGCGCGTGACCGGTACGGTCGGCTGCGGCACAGGTACGAGCGGCCTGGCCACCCTTACCGAAGTCTTTCGACTGACCGCCGAACGGACGCTGGTAGATGCGGCCCTGCTCGGTACGGGAGAACGGCAGCCCCATGTGTTCCAGCTCGAAGACCGCTTCCGGGCCTACGGAGCACATGTATTCGATAGCGTCCTGGTCACCGATATAGTCGGAACCCTTGACGGTATCGTACATGTGCCAGCGCCAGTCATCGTTTGGATCGGCGGACGCGATGGCGCAGGTGATGCCACCCTGGGCCGAAACGGTGTGGGAACGGGTCGGGAACACTTTGGTGATCACGGCAGTCTTGTGACCGCCCTGGGCCAGTTGCAGCGCAGCGCGCATGCCGGCACCGCCGCCGCCAATGATGATGGCGTCGAATGAAAGCGTATTAACTGTGTTAGCCATGAATCAGATACCCCAAAGAATCTGCACACCCCAGACGAAGTAAGCGAACATCGCGACGCCGCATACTGCCTGGAAGAGAAACCGTACTGCTGTCGCGGACTTGCCCAGCGCCATCGGCGTCAGGTAGTCGGTCGCGATGGTCCACATGCCAACCCAGGCGTGAGCGCCCAGGGCTACAAGGGCCAGCAGACTGAAGATGCGCATCCCGTTATGAGCGAACAGGCCGTGCCATTGGGCGTAGCCAATGCCAGGGTTCGCCGCGAGGTACCCGATCAGGAAGATGAAATAAGCCGCGAGAACAACCGCAGACACACGTTGCGCCATCCAGTCATAGAGGCCCGAACGCGACAGGTTCGTAACGCTGGTTACCATATCCAAACTCCCGCCAGAACGATCAGCACCACGGAAATGGCGATGACGATTTTCGAGCCCAGCTTGCCGCCTTCCAGCGTCTCACCGATACCCATGTCCATGATCAAGTGGCGAATACCGGCCACCAGGTGATAAAGCAGAGCGGACAGGAGGCCCCAGGCGACGAATTTGGCCAGCGGACTGGTCAAGCATGCCTTCACCTCGGCGTACCCTTCTTCCGAACCCAGGGATTTGCTCAATGCATAAAGCATGATGCCCAGGCCAAGAAACAGGATGATGCCGGATACACGGTGCAGGAACGACGTTACGCCGGTGATGGGGAGTTTGATGGTCCTTAGGTCTAGGTTTACAGGTCGTTGGCTATTCACGGCTTTTTTTCACACTGAAGAGCCCCTAACAATCAGGGCAAAGTTGTTGGGGAGTGCACTGGTCAGGTAACCACCACCCAGGGAGTGCGACCCCCATCAAAACGGGCCCAAAAGCCCCTGGCGGTCGGAGGCCGAGTATAGACAGTTAGGCAACTAATGACAACGCGCACTCCTCACCCTAATAGCGCATTGCGCTGGCGGCATAAAAGGCGTAAACGGCAGGTAATTTCGAGGAAAAAGTACGGTTAAAGCCTTCTGGAGCAAGACTTTAGGCAAATTGACATCTGAATTTATCTCACTATAGTGGTGCGGGCCCTGCGTGGGGGGTCTGTCTGATGATTTGAAGCATAAATAGGAGGCCACATGGCTGACAAAAAAGCGCAGTTGATCATCGAGGGCGCAGCCCCCGTCGAGCTGCCCATTTTAACCGGCACCGTTGGTCCCGATGTTATCGACGTACGGGGCCTGACGGCCACGGGCCGTTTTACATTTGACCCAGGCTTCATGTCGACCGCCTCTTGCGAGTCGAAGATCACCTATATCGACGGTGATAACGGTATCTTGCTGCACCGCGGCTACCCGATCGAACAGCTTGCTGAACAGTCGGACTACCTGGAAACCTGCTACCTGCTGCTCAATGGCGAATTGCCAACAGCCGAGCAAAAGGCCCAGTTTGTCAGCACCGTGAAGAACCACACCATGGTTCACGAGCAGTTGAAGACCTTCTTCAACGGCTTCCGTCGCGACGCCCACCCGATGGCCGTCATGTGCGGCGTAGTCGGCGCCCTGTCGGCCTTCTATCACGACTCCCTGGACATCAATAACCCGCAGCATCGCGAAATCTCCGCGATCCGCCTGGTTGCCAAGATGCCTACCCTGGCCGCAATGGTTTACAAGTACTCCATGGGTCAACCCATGATGTACCCGCGCAACGACCTGACGTACGCGGAAAACTTCCTGCACATGATGTTCAACACCCCGTGCGAGATCAAACCGATCAGCCCGGTGCTGGCCGCCGCGATGGACAAGATCTTCATCCTCCACGCCGACCACGAACAGAACGCCTCGACGTCTACCGTGCGCCTGGCGGGCTCTTCGGGTGCCAACCCGTTCGCCTGTATCGCCGCCGGTATCGCCGCACTCTGGGGCCCTGCCCACGGCGGTGCGAACGAAGCCGTATTGACCATGCTCGATGAAATCGGCGATGTATCCAACATCGACAAGTTCATCGCCAAGGCCAAGGACAAGAACGATCCATTCAAGTTGATGGGCTTCGGTCACCGGGTCTACAAGAACCGCGACCCGCGCGCCACCGTGATGAAGAAGACCTGCGACGAAGTGTTGAAGGAACTGGGGATCAAGAACGATCCGCAACTCGAACTGGCCATGCGCCTGGAAGAGATCGCTCTGACCGACCCGTACTTCATCGAGCGCTCGCTGTACCCGAACGTCGACTTCTACTCGGGGATCATCCTCAAGGCGATCGGCATTCCAACCAGCATGTTCACCGTGATCTTCGCCCTGGCGCGGACCGTGGGCTGGATCTCCCACTGGAAAGAAATGCTCTCCAGCCCGTACAAGATTGGCCGCCCGCGCCAGTTGTACACCGGCTACGAGTCGCGTGATATCACCAAGCTGGAAGACCGCAAGTAAGCTGACCGCTACCTGGCCACACCGAAAACGGCCTCCTTTGATAGGGAGGCCGTTTTTATTTGTGCCGGTTTTGAGAAACAGTTTTGTCGTATTCGTTACCAATAAAGGCAAAAAAAAGCCCCGATCTCACGATAGGGGCTTTTTTTGTAACGGTTACACGCTTAGTGGTTTACCGCCCCACTCGCCCCCAGGCCAGTCTGCGAACGCACAAACTGCGGGAAGTACAGCGCACGTTCCTTCTCTGCCGCCGCCGACTTGTCGGTGATGGAGAAGAACCAGATGCCGATGAACGCAATGATCATCGAGAACAGCGCCGGGTACTCGTAAGGGAAGATCGCCTTCTCATGGTGCAGGATCGAGACCCAGATGGTTGGGCCGAGGATCATCAGGCCAACGGCACTGATCAAGCCCAGCCAGCCACCAATCATCGCACCGCGGGTGGTGAGGTTTTTCCAGTACATGGAAAGCAGCAGCACCGGGAAGTTACAGCTCGCCGCAATGGAGAACGCCAGGCCCACCATGAACGCAATGTTCTGGCTTTCAAACAGGATGCCCAAGCCAATCGCCAGCACTGCCAGGGCGATGGTGGTGATCTTCGATACCCGAATCTCATCCTTCTCGTTGGCCTTGCCTTTCTTGATCACGCTGGCGTACAGGTCATGGGACACCGCCGAAGCACCCGCCAGGGTCAAACCGGCAACCACTGCCAGGATGGTGGCAAACGCCACGGCCGAGATGAAGCCCAGGAAGATACTGCCGCCCACCGCGTTGGCCAGATGCACCGCCGCCATGTTGTTACCGCCGAGCAAGGCACCTGCAGCATCCTTGAACGCCGGGTTGGTGCTGACCAGCAGGATCGCGCCGAAGCCGATGATGAAGGTCAGGATATAGAAGTAGCCGATGAAGCCAGTGGCATACAGCACGCTTTTGCGAGCTTCCTTTGCGTCACTCACGGTGAAGAAGCGCATCAGGATGTGCGGCAGGCCGGCGGTACCGAACATCAGTGCCAGGCCGAGGGAGAACGCCGAAATCGGGTCTTTCACCAGGCCGCCCGGGCTCATGATCGCTTCACCTTTAGGGTGAACCTTGATCGCCTCGGCAAACAGCATGTTGAAGTCGAAGTTGACGTGTTTCATCACCATCAGCGCCATGAACGAGGCACCGGACAGCAGCAGCACTGCCTTGATGATCTGTACCCAGGTGGTCGCCAGCATGCCGCCGAACAACACATAGAGGCACATCAGGATACCCACCAGGATCACCGCGACGTGGTAATCCAGGCCGAACAGCAGCTGGATCAACTTGCCCGCGCCGACCATCTGCGCGATCAGGTAGAACGCCACCACCACCAAAGAGCCGCACGCCGACAGGCTGCGGATCTGGGTTTGCCCGAGGCGGTAGGACGCCACGTCGGCAAAGGTGTATTTGCCCAGGTTACGCAGGCGCTCGGCGATCAGGAACAGAATGATCGGCCAGCCCACCAGGAAGCCGATCGAGTAGATCAGGCCGTCGTAGCCGGAGGTGAACACCAGCGCGGAAATCCCCAGGAAGGACGCCGCCGACATGTAGTCACCGGCAATCGCCAAACCGTTCTGGAACCCGGTGATCTTGCCGCCGGCCGCATAGTAGTCGGCCGCCGACTTGTTGCGCTTGGACGCCCAGTAGGTGATGCACAACGTCGCGCCGACAAAGGCCACGAACATCAGGATCGCTGCGATATTCAGCGGTTGTTTATGCACTTCGCCGGTCAATGCATCGGCCGCCCAGACGGCAGGTGCGAAGGCCGAGGCGCCGAGTACAGCCAATAGACGACGGATCATTGCGCAGCCTCCTTGAGAATCGCATTGTTCAGGTCGTCGAATTCGCCGTTGGCGCGTCGTACATAGATGGCGGTGAGGACGAAGGCCGACACAATCAGCCCGACCCCGATAGGGATTCCCCAGGTGATGGACGAACCGGGGCTGATCTTGGCCCCCAGTATTTGCGGCCCATAGGCAATCAGAAGAATGAAAGCGGAGTACAGCCCAAGCATGATTGCCGAGAGAATCCAGGCGAATCGTTCCCTTTTACTAACCAGCTCCTTGAAACGCGGGCTGTTTTGAATCGAGAGGTAAATGCTGTCGTTCATTGTTTTTATCCTCGCAGCACAGCTTTTTATTATTGGAACATATCCACTGTATGCGGCTGAGGAACAGGTTCCAGACGACCTTAGTAGTAGAAGGAGTGTAGCGAGGGTTTACGGGTGTGCAGAAACAATTGTAGGAGCGAGCTTGCTCGCGAAAAACGACAACGATAACGCGTTCATTCTGGATGATCGCGGTGCCCTTGCCTTCTTCGCGAGCAAGCTCGCTCCTACAGTTTTGGGTATTACTTAGCAGTCCACTCGGCGACACGCTCAGGGTGCTTGGCCACCCAATCCTTGGCGGCCGCTTCAGGCTTGGCGCCCTCTTGGATCGCCAGCATGACTTCGCCGATCTCATCCTTGGAGGCCCACTGGAATTTCTTCAGGAACGCCGCGACTTCCGGGGCTTTCTTTTCCAGGCCTTTGCTGCCGATGCTGTTGACGGTTTCAGCAGCACCATAAATTCCTTTTGGGTCGTCCAGGAAACGCAGTTTCCACTTGGCGAACATCCAGTGTGGCACCCAACCGGTGACCGCAATGGATTCCTGTTTGTCTTCGGCACGGGTCAGTTCGGCGATCATTGCCGCGCCCGAACTGGCTTGCAGCTTGTAGTCCAGGCCATAGGCCTTGATCGCTTCGTCGGTCTTGAGCATCACGCCTGAACCGGCGTCAATGCCGACGATCTTGTTCTTGAAGGTGGTGTCGGTCTTGAGGTCTTCGATGGATTTGGCTTTCACGTACTCAGGCACGATCAGGCCAATCTTGGCGTCCTTGAAGTTGGGGCCATAGTCGACCACCTTGTCCTTGTTCTTGGCCCAGTATTCACCGTGGGTCACCGGCAGCCAGGCGGAGAGCATGGCGTCGAGTTTGCCAGTGGCCACGCCTTGCCACATGATCCCGGTGGCGACCGCTTGCAGTTTCACGTCATAACCGAGCTTTTGCTTGATCACTTCTGCCGCCACGTGGGTGGTGGCGACACTGTCCGACCAGCCATCCACGTAACCGATGCTCAGGGTTTTGCTGTCGGCGCTGGCCAGTGTGGAGCTCATCGCAACTACCAGCGTGGCAGCTGCGCCCAAGAGTCGTCGCATCTTCATAGTGCTTCCCCGAAAGTGCTGCGCCCGGCGGATGCCGAGCGACGTCAACCTGTTGTTATGTGGTGCACCGCGCCCCCTTCACGCGCATCAATCACGTGGGTGCCTCGTCAGTGGAGGGCTGACACTTCGATCATCAACCTGCTGCCACAAGCGACCTGCTCTGACTGCGACCTCAGGTAAGCAAGAAACGACATCACATCGCCAGCAGGACGATTTGTAGGATATTCACCGACGATCCCGCCCGAACTTTGCATGTCAAAACTATGCAGCTCCACTGGGACGGCACAAATCCGGGTAAGATGCGCGCCTTTGCCCCCAGACGGCCTGATCATGCCCGCGACTGCCCGCTTCCCGCTCCTGCCCTATCTATTTGCCCTGATCCTCGGTGTGTTGGCCCTCGGCGGCTATTGGTATGGCCTCGGCCAACCGGTGGTGCTGCCGGACGTGGCCAGCGCCAGCCACAAGCTGCAATGTGCGTCCTACACGCCCTTCGACAAAGACCAATCGCCGTTCGACCAGCCGTTCAAACTGCGCCCCGAGCGCATGGACGCTGACCTGGCGTTGCTGGCCACCCGTTTTGAGTGCATCCGCACCTACTCCCAGACCGGCCTTGAAGCCTTGCCGGAGCTGGCGCGCAAACACGGCCTGAAGTTGATGAGCGGCGCGTGGGTCAGCAGCGATCCGGTGGCCACCGCCAAGGAAGTCGACGCACTGATCGCCTCGGCCAACGCCAAC
The DNA here is from genome assembly GCF_000313235.1 of Pseudomonas sp. PAMC 26793. NCBI lineage: Bacteria > Pseudomonadati > Pseudomonadota > Gammaproteobacteria > Pseudomonadales > Pseudomonadaceae > Pseudomonas > Pseudomonas sp. PAMC 26793. The sequence continues at coordinate 78,693 of NZ_AMXG01000035.1, read as the reverse complement.
CCCGACGTCGTCACGTCGGTGATCGTGGGTAACGAAACCCTGCTGCGCAAGGAAGTGACCGCCAAGCAGTTGGTCAAGCTGATTCACCAGGTCAAAAGCCAGATCAAGCAGCCCGTCACTTATGCCGATGTGTGGGAGTTCTGGTTGCAACACCCGGAAATCGCCCCGGCGGTGGACTTTCTGACCATTCACTTGCTGCCTTACTGGGAAGATGACCCATCAGGCATCGACCAGGCGCTCAAGCATGTAGGCGATGTACGCCAGACCTTCGGCAACAAGTTCGCCCCCAAGGACGTGATGATCGGCGAGACCGGCTGGCCGAGCGAAGGCCGCCAGCGGGAAACCGCAGTGCCGAGCCGGGTCAACGAAGCCAAGTTCATGCGCGGATTCGTGGCCATGGCTGAGGCCAATGGCTGGCACTACAACCTGATCGAAGCCTTTGACCAGCCGTGGAAACGCGCCAGCGAAGGGGCTGTGGGTGGTTATTGGGGTCTGTTCGATGCGGATCGCCAGGACAAGGGCGTTCTCGCCGGCCCGGTGACCAATGTGCCGTACTGGCCCGTGTGGCTGGGGGTTAGCGGGATTATCCTGCTGGGTACGCTGCTGCTGGGCGGCCGCGTACGCAGCACCCGTGCTGCGTTGTTGTTGCCGTTGCTCGGTGCCGTGGCTGCCTGCTCGATCGGCACCTGGGGCGAATTGAACCGGGTCACAGCGCGCTTCACCGATGAGTGGGTGTGGGCTGGATTGCTGGTGGCCTTGAACCTTGCGGTACTGGCTCACGCCGCCCTGGCGTTGAGTGCACGAGAAGGTTGGCGTGAACGCGCCTTCAACTGGCTGGAGCAACGCGCCGGCTGGCTGGTGGCAATCGCCGGGTTTGCCGGTGCAGTCATGATGCTCGCGCTGGTGTTTGACCCGCGTTATCGCAGCTTCCCGAGTGCCGCGCTGGTGTTGCCGGCGCTGGTGTACCTGGTGCGTCCGGTGAGCGGGCTGCGTCGGGAGATTGCATTGCTGGCGTTCATCATCGGTGCCGGCATTGCGCCGCAGTTGTTCCGTGAAGGGGTGATGAACCAGCAGGCGTGGGGTTGGGCGGTGGTTAGCCTGCTCATGGTCGTAGCCTTGTGGCGTTGCTTGCGGGTGCGCAAGGCTTAAGACCGCTATCGCAGGCAAGCCAGCTCCCACATTTGAACTGTGAACACGGTCAAATGTGGGAGCGGGCTTGCTCGCGAAGAGGCCCTGTCAGGCGACGCGAGGCTTACGGACCAACCGCAACCCCGCAATCACCACAGCAAACACCGCAAAGGTCGTGTTGTACAACGCCAACGCCGGAAACCCGAACACCAGCGCCAACACCGCCAACCCCCACCCGGCCCGGCCCGGCACAAAAAACGCCAGCATCGACGCGATCAGCGCCGCCCAGCCCAGCACCTTGAAGTGAATCATCAACCCCAGGTTGGAACGCACCTGGCATTCCCAACGGCTGGCTTCGTCAGCACAAATGCCCACCCAACGGCCGTCCTCCATGAATCCGTAACGCGCGCCATAACTGGCGGCCAGCCAAAGCGGCAGGGCGATGAGCAACAGGATCAGCGGAAAACGGCGGGACATGGGGCACTCCGATAGGCGAAAACGGCGCCCAGCTTAATCCCCCGGTGGCCGTTGGCAAGTTTTGCACACAGATAAGTGTTCATTAGGGCGTGCCAAAGTGTATCGTCTCGCTACTATTACCCCGATTCCGACGTTTTTTCCGACTTTTAGTGCCGAAGGCTGGCACTTCGGCAGCAACGCGGTGGTCATAGCCTGCGAACTCCACTTCAGCACGTTTTCCTCTTAGGGATTTAGTCATGCTCCGTTCCTTGCGCTGTGCGGCCCTGTTGGGCAGCCTTTTTCTGAGTGCGTCAGCACTGGCGGTCGATATCGACCAGGCCAGCTATGGCTACCCTTTGACCAACCCATTTGAAGCGACCATCGCGACCACCCCGCCGAACCTGCGGCCGGAACTGCCGTCCGACGATGAAATCAATCAGTCCGACTACACCCTGACGATGCGCCCCGAGCGCGAATTCAGCCTGCCCGACAACTTCTGGGCGGTGAAGAAACTCACCTACCGCATCGCCAAGCAAGACCGTGCCGCACCGCTGATCTTCCTGATCGCCGGCACCGGCGCACGCTTTGACAGCACCATCAACGAATACCTGAAAAAGCTGTACTACAAGGCCGGTTACCACGTCGTCCAGCTGTCGTCCCCCACCAGCTTCGACTTCATCGCCGCCGCCTCGCGCTTCGCCACGCCCGGCATCAGCAAGGAAGACGCCGAAGACATGTACCGCGTGATGCAGGCCGTACGTGCGCAAAACCCGACGCTGCCCGTGACCGACTTCTACCTCACCGGCTACAGCCTCGGCGCCCTCGACGCAGCCTTTGTCAGCAAGCTGGATGAAACCCGTCGCAGCTTCAACTTCAAGAAAGTCCTGCTGCTGAACCCGCCGGTCAACCTCTATACCTCGATCACCAACCTCGACAAGCTGGTGCAGACCGAAGTGAAGGGCATCAACAACAGCACCACCTTCTATGAACTGGTGTTGAACAAGCTGACCCGATACTTCCAGCAAAAGGGCTACATCGACCTCAACGATGCCCTGCTGTACGACTTCCAGAACTCCAAGGAACACCTGACCAACGAACAGATGGCGATGCTGATCGGTACTTCGTTCCGCTTCTCGGCGGCCGACATTGCCTTCACCTCGGACCTGATCAACCGCCGCGGCCTGATCATCCCGCCCAAGTACCCGATCAGCGAAGGCACCAGCCTCACCCCGTTCCTCAAGCGTGCGCTGCAGTGCGACTTCGACTGCTACCTCACCGAACAGGTGATCCCGATGTGGCGTGCCCGTTCCGACGGTGGCAGCCTGTTACAACTGGTTGACCAGGTCAGCCTGTATGCCCTCAAGGACTACCTGCACGACAGCCCGAAAATCGCCGTCATGCACAACGCCGACGACGTGATCCTGGGCCCGGGCGACCTTGGCTTCCTGCGTAAAACCTTCGGCGATCGCTTGACCGTCTACCCCCTGGGCGGCCATTGCGGCAACCTCAATTACCGCGTCAACGCCGACGCCATGCTGGAGTTCTTCCGTGGCTAAATATCTTCTGCTGCTCGCCGCCCTGATGTGCGCGGGCGTGGCCAATGCCGACAACAGCAAGGCCCACACGCCGACTGTAGTGGACTCCGACGGCTTCAAGGAGCCACTGAGCCATCTCAAGTTCAACCCCGGCCTGGACCAGCGTGAGTTCGAGCGTTCGTCGGTCAACGCCCTGAATGTCTACGACCCGCTGGAGTCGTGGAACCGTCGGGTGTACCACTTCAACTACCGCTTCGACCAGTGGGTGTTCCTGCCGGTGGTGGACGGTTACCGCTACGTCACCCCAAGCTTCCTGCGCACCGGCGTCAGCAACTTCTTCAACAACCTGGGGGATGTGCCCAACCTGTTGAACAGCCTGCTGCAGCTCAAGGGCCATCGTTCCCTGGAAACCACCGGGCGCCTGCTGCTCAACACCACCATCGGCATCGCCGGCCTGTGGGACCCGGCTACCGCCATGGGCCTGCCGCGCCAGAGCGAAGACTTCGGCCAGACCCTGGGCTTCTACGGTGTACCGGGTGGCGCCTACCTGGTGCTGCCGCTCTTCGGCCCCTCCAACCTGCGGGATACCACCGGCCTGCTGGTGGACTACGGCGCCGAGACCGAGATCAACTTCCTGAACGTGTCCAAGGTCAGCGAAAACCACCCGGAAATCTGGGCCCTGCGCGCGGTCGACAAGCGCTACCAGACCAGCTTCCGCTACGGCCAGATGAACTCGCCGTTCGAGTATGAAAAGGTGCGCTACGTGTACACCGAGGCGCGCAAGTTGCAGATCGCCGAGTAATACCCCATGTAGGCGCTGGCTTGCCAGCGCCTACATCCCCCGCCGACACCACTTCCGCCACGTAAACCGCAATTGCAGCACGGCCGCCCTGGCCATATCCCGGTCCTGCGCAGCCAGCACCGAAGGCTGCTCAAGGGCTTCAAGCATCTCAACGCTGGCCGCGTCCATCAGTGACTCATTCGCCACGCTCGGTCCACCCTCCTCCAGCGCCGTCTCCAACGCCCGCAAATAGCGATCGCGTTCAATCGCCAACGCGCCCCGGCTGCCCGCCAGGCAGGCACGCAATTCCAGCAACTCATCCCCCAGGTCCAGCCCGAGCAATCCATTGTCCCAATGGGCACGGCGATCAGCAGGCAAGGTCTCGCTGTAGCGCGACAAGCGAATCAGCCGGTCCGCCATGCGCCCGCCAAACCAGCTTTCAGCCTGCTCCAAGGGACGGGAAGTCAATTGCGCCAGGTCGAACAACGACGCCTTGAACATCCGCCGATAGTGATGCTCACCTGGATTGAGCTGGATCAGCCGAAACACCAGTACGGCAATCCCGACCCCCACCAACGTCGCAATGGCCTTGTTGAGGAAGGCGGCGAAGTCGTAGGTCATCACATTGCTGGGCCCGACGTTGTTGACGAAAAAGATGCAGAACGCTGAAGCCGTCGCCGCCAGTTTGAGGCGGCTCATGCACAGCGAAGCGAAAAACAGCGGCACGCCCAACGCCAGGCATAACAAGGGAAAGCCATCGAAGCCGGGCAACAGCACGAAGCACACAAACCCCGCCATCGGGATCGAAAGCGCAATGCCCTTGAGGAAATTCAGACTGGAGGCCGACGGGTTTTCCCGTGCCGCAAACAGGCTCAGCACCACACCACAAATCGACACCGCGCCCAACCCCGAAGGCCATGCCGTAAAGATCCAGAACGCCGCCACCGCCAGGAACGCCAAGGCACTGCGCAACCCGCCGAGCACGCCCTGCTCAATATCCCTGTGCCAGGACATCGCCCCCGGCGCGCCGGGCGGCACCCTGCCTTCTTCGACCGCGACCAGCGTCAATCCCCCCAGCTCAATCAAACGCAGTACTCGAGCCAGTTGCATCAGGCAAAAGTGCGCCTCCTGGCCAAGATGCGAATCCTGCAACACCAGGCCAAGCCGTTGCGCCAGCTCGGGCAGGTCATCGAGACGCTCCTGCTGCAACGCACCCGCCACCTCTTCAATCAGTGGCACCACCGCTGCCGTCTCATCGAGCATCATCCGCTGGCGCGCCACACCCCGCGCCGCCCGCAGCAGGCTGAGCAGGTCACGGCTGAGCACGCGCAAGGCCTGGGAGCGGCGTCGGCCCTTGGGCCCTTCAAACCAGGCGTGGTCGCGCTGGCTGTCCACCGCCACCAGGCGGCTCAACGCTTCGAGCAACCCTTTACGCTGATCATTGCCCAACAACTCCGAAGCCGCGGCGCGCACTCCGGCCTGCCACGCGGCCCGCGCTTGAACCGCCAACACCTGCTCGACCCGGCGGGGCCATAAAATCGTGCTGGCGATGGAGGCGCAAAGGATCCCCAGGCTAATCTCCTGACAGCGTGCCACCGCCTCATCGAACCCCCCCAGAGGGGCTGCGGTAGCCGGCAACGCAATAATCGCCGTGGTGTAACCCGCCAGTACAAAACCATAGGACGCGTGATTGCGCAGCAGCGAAGCCCCAGTGGTACAGAACGCCAGCCACAGCGCCATGCACAGCAGGAACAACAGCGGTGCCTGGCCAAACACGCCGATCATCGCGATAGAGACCATGGCCCCGACAAACGTGCCTACCAGCCGATACGCGCCTTTGGCCAAGACCATGCCGCTGGTGGACTGGCCAACGATAAACACCGTGGTCAAAGCCCATTGAGGCTGCTGCAAGTCAAAACAGAAGGCCAGGTACAACGCGACCCCGCCGGCGATCATGTTGCGCAAGGCAAACAGCAGGTCGTTGCGGGACGGGGCCAGCGTCGCTTGCCAGAAATCAGGGAGCTGAAAGGTGGAGGATTTCATGGAACCCGCACATAGATAGCAAGCTAATGATTAGCATCGTATCTATATTTCTTGCGAATGCCAATGTCGCGGTTATTTGACCAACCGCTTTTCCTTGGACGGCCTGTAGCCAAAGTAGGCGCTGTAGCACTTGCTGAAATGGCTCGGCGAGACAAACCCGCAAGCCACCAGCACATCCACCTGGGACAGCTCGGTATGCTGCAGCAGCCGGCGGGCCTCGGTGATGCGCAATTCCAGGTAATAACGCTGAGGCGTGGTGCCCAGTTGCTCCTTGAACAAGCGCTCCAACTGGCGCCGGGAACGCCCCGCATAGACGGCCAGTTGCTCAAGTTCCAGAGGCTCTTCGAGGTTGGCGTCCATCAGGTTGACCACCTCGCGCAACGGCGCGCTCAAGCAGACGTTCTCAGTCGGTTTCACCCGCCGGTAGCGCGACTCCTCAAACGCCAGGATGTCCTCGATCCCCTCCACCAACGCTTTGCCGTACAGCCCCTTGATCCAGTCCAGCGCCATATGAAACGCCCCGGACGGACTCGATGCCGTCAACCGGTCGCGGTCAATCACATACGGCTCGCTGCTGACCTGGGTCGCCTTGCAGAACTCGGCCAGGGCCGGGCGATGTTCCGGGTGCACGGCGCAGCGGTAGCCCCCCAGCAAACCCGCACGCCCGAGGAACCAAGCACCATTCCACAAACCGGCGAGGTTCACTCCCTGCTCCGCAGCGCTTTTCAGCAGATGGATGAATTCGTCGCAGGCCTTCAGTTCGGTGCGATAGCCACCGCAAATCACCAACAGGTCCAACGCTTTAAGCGCCGAAGACTCAAGCCGCGCATCGGGCCGGATCACCAGCCCCAGGTCGCTGGTCACCTCGCCTTCCTGCAAGCCGAAGGTCGAGGTAGAAAACGACGCGGGCCGCAGCAGGTTCGCGGTGATCAGCGTATCCAGCGCCTGGGTAAACGCCGGCAGCGAGAAATGTTCGAGCAACACAAATCCCGCACGCACCGTTTGCCGGGGCTCGCCGTTTTTTTCATTCAAGTAGCGCAGGTTCTTGCCTTTCATGCCCCCGCTGAATTGCCGTCGCTCGATCAATACCCGCGTCCCCAGATTCAAAGTGCACCGAGAATAACGCGGTGCCCACCGGGCAGGCGAGCCTGTCAGCGACCGTCGACGTGCCAGCCACCGCCAAGACTCTGGATCAACGCCACACTGCCCTGGCTGAGTTGGCCTTGGGTATCGCGAAGATTCTGCTCGGCTTGCAGCAGCACCAGTTGCTGGGTCAGCACATTCTCCTGGCTGACCGTGCCGGCGCGCAGCTGCGCTTCCTGGCTGCCGAACAGTTGCTGGTTGCGCTGGTAGACCTGCTGGAAGGCGTCGGCCTGGGTTTGCAGGTGGTTGATTGCCGAGAGGTTATCTTCGACGTTCTGCAAGGCACTGAGCACGGTGCCCCGGTAGTTGGCGGCGATCTGGTCGTAGCTGGCCTCGGCCTGCTTGACCGCTGCTTCACGGGCGCCGCCGTCAAACAGGGTTTCCGCCAGGGCCGGGCCCAGGGTCCAGATGCGATTGGGCAGCGAGAATAGCCCGCCAAGGGCACTGCCCCGATAGCCGGCTTCAGCGGTGAGGTCCAGGGTCGGGAAGAATGCGGCTTCAGCCACGCCAATTTTCGCGTTGGCCGCCGCGGCCGAGCGCTCCGCCGCGACCACATCGGGACGCCGTTGCAGCAGGGTCGATGGCAAGGTCAAAGGGGGGCGCGGCAGGACGAAGCGGTAGTCATCCCGCACAGCCACGGCAAACTCGCTCGGCGCCACGCCCACCAGCACGGCCAGCGCATGTTCGTACTGCTCGCGGTCACGCAGCGAGGTCTGTAGATCGGCGATCGAGGTGGTCAACTGGTCCTGGGCCACCAGCAACTGGTCGTTGGTGGCGACGCCCTGGGTGAACTGCACCTGGATCATGTCCAGCAGTTGCTGATTGATCTTCTGCTGTTGTTGCAACAGGCGCACGTCGATATCCATCTGCCGCAAGGCCAGGTAGTTGCTGGCGACGCTGGAACTGATGGACAAACGTACCCCGGCCAGCAACGCATCCGATTGCTGGGCAGTGGCCTGGCTGGACTCGATCCCGCGCCGCACCAGGCCCCACAGGTCCGGCTCCCAACTGGCGGTGAGGGTTGCGCTGACACTGTTCGAGACCCCGCCCGTCGTGGTGCCGGTAGTCGACGTACCGCTGCCGCTGCCTGTCGACCCCCGCGAACCCGATAACCCTACGCCGACGGTCGGCCACAACCCGGCACGGCTGGACGCCACCTGCGCCTGGGCCAAACGATAAGCGGCCTCCGCCGCGATGATCGACTGGTTGGCCTTGGCCGAGCGCGCCACCAGGTCGTTCAACACCGGGTCCTGATAAGCCAGCCACCACTGACTGTCCATCGCCCCCTGGGGATTCGACGCCGCACGCTGCCACTGCGCGCCTTCCTTGAATGACTGCGGCAGCTCCATGGCGGGCTTCTGGTAATCGGGCCCGACCATGCAGCCGCCGAGCAGCAGGCTGATGCAAAGCACGCTGTATTTCACGTTCATAACCTTGCTTCCTTACGCCGCCCCAGGCGCTGTGACGCCCGGTCGAGCCACAGGTAGATCACCGGGGTGGTGTACAGCGTCAGCACCTGGCTGAACAGCAGGCCACCAATAATCGAAATCCCCAACGGCCGGCGCAACTCCGAACCGTAGCCGGTGCCCAGCACCAGCGGCAGCGCGCCAAGAATCGCCGCCAGGGTGGTCATCATGATCGGCCGGAAACGGATCAGGCACGCCCGGCGAATCGCTTCCTTGGCCGTGAGGCCGAACTCCCGCCGCTCGGTGATCGCGAAGTCGATCATCATGATCGCGTTCTTCTTCACGATGCCAATCAACAGAATCACCCCCACCAGCGCAATGATCGACAGCTCGGTGCCGGTCAGCAACAAGGCGATCAACGCACCGACACCGGCCGAGGGCAAGGTCGAGAGGATGGTCAGCGGGTGCATCAGGTTTTCGTAGAGGATGCCCAGCACGATATACACCGAGAGCAACGCGGCGACGATCAGCAACGGTTCGCTGGCCACCGACGACTGGAACACCTGGGCCGTACCGGCAAACTGGCCCACCACACTGGCGGGCATGCGCAGCTGCTTCACCGCGTCGTCCACCATTGCCGTGGCCTGGCCGATGGACGTGCCGGGGGCCAGGTTGAACGAGACCGTCACCGCCGGGAACGTGCCCTGGTGACTGATGGAAATCGCCGTGCGCGCCACCGTGTTGTCCGCCAGGGCCGAAAGCGGCACCAGGGTCTGCTCGGTGGTCAGGTTGGGCGCTGCCGTGGTGCCTTTGGTGGTCGTGGCCTGGGTGCCCGTCGGCACGTAAATACCCTTGAGCGCTGAAGGGTCGGTCCAGTATTCCGGGGCGATTTCCATCACCACGTGGTATTGGTTGGCCGCGCGATACAGGGTGGCGACCTGACGCTGGCCAAAGGCGTCGTACAGCGCCTGGTCGACCGCCGAGATACTCACCCCGAGGCGCGCCGCCGTGTCGCGATTGATCTGCACATTGGCCAGCAGGCTGTTGTCCTGCTGGTCGGTATTGAGGTCGGTCAGTTGCGGCAACTTGTGCAGCACCTCCACCACCTTGGGCACCCATTCGTCCAGGGATTCCTGGTCATCGGCGGTCAGGGTGTACTGGTATTGCGCGCCACTTTGCCGACCACCTACGGTGATGTCCTGGGCCGATTGCAAATACAGCTTGGTGCCCGGCAGGTCGCCAAGGCTGCGCCGGATCTGCCCGATCACCTCGGTGGCGTTGTCCTTGCGGTCGCCCAGGGGCTTGAGCAAGACAAACATCTGCGCGCTGTTGACCGCCCCGCCGCCGCCTCCGCCACCCCCGACAAAGCCAGCCACGGTTTCGATGTTCGGGTTCTTCATCACCTTGCGGTTGATCTCGGTGAAGTCCTTCTGCATTGCCCCGTAGGAAATGCTCTGGTTCGCCAGGATGCTGCCTTGCAAGCGTCCGGTGTCTTCCTGGGGAAAGAAGCCCTTGGGCACCAGCACGTACAGCACGCCAGCGAGGACGATCACCAGCACCGTGACAAAGCCCATCAGCACCGTATGGTCGATCACCCAGCCGAGGGTGCGATCGTAGAAGCGGTGAAAGCGCGAATCCGGGTGTTCGTTGCCTTGGTGAATCTCATTCGGCGCCCGCAGCAGCACACTGGCGAGCATCGGCGTAACGGTCAGGGAGATCAGCATCGAGATCACGATGGCCACCGACAACGACACCGAAAACTCACGGAACAGCCGCCCGACAATCCCGCCCATCAGCAGCAGCGGAATAAACACCGCCACCAGGGACACGCTGATGGTCAGTACCGTAAAGCCGACTTCACGGGCCCCTTCCAGCGCGGCCTCCACCCGGGTCTTGCCGCGCTCCAGGTGGCGCATGATGTTTTCCACCACCACGATGGCATCGTCCACCACGAAGCCGGTGGAAATGGTCAGCGCCATGAGGGACAGGTTGTTCAGGCTGTAGCCGAGGAAGTACATCGCGCCGAAGGTGCCAAGCAACGACAGCGGTACCACGATCGCCGGCACCAGGGTGCTGCGCCAGTCGCGGAAGAAACCGAACGTCACCAGGGTCACCAGCAGGATCGACACCAGCAAGGTCACTTCCACGTCGTGCAACGAGGCACGAATGGTGGTGGTGCGGTCCATCAGCAGGCTGAGCTTGATTGTCGCGGGAATCGAGCTCTGCAAAAACGGCAGCGAGGCTTTCACCGCGTCCACCGTCTCGATCACGTTGGCCCCCGGCTGCTTGAACACCACCAGCAACACCGCCGGCTTGCCGTTGGACAGGCCGAAGTTGCGCAGGTCCTGCACATCTTCGCGCACGTAGCCCAGGTCGGAGATATGGATCAGGTCGCCGTTGTGGGCCTTGACCACCAGTGGCCCATAGTCCTTTTCATCGAGTAACTGGTCGTTCGCCGCAATCCCGTAGTTACGGTCGCCGATGGCCACGTTGCCCTTGGGCAGGTTGACGTTGGAGGCGTTGATCACCTGGCGCACCTGCTCCAGGCTGACGCCGTACTGGTTGAGCCGGTCGGGGTTCAATTCCACCCGCACCGCCGGCAGCGCGCCGCCGCCCACCGTCACGTCACCGACGCCGGTGGTCTGCAACAACTTCTGCTCCAACAGGGTCGAGGCCACGTCATACATCTGCCCCGGCGTGGCGCTGTCGGAGGTCAGGCTGATGATCAGGATCGGCGAGTCCGCCGGGTTGACCTTGCGGTACGTCGGGTTGCCCGACAGGTCACTGGGCAGGTTGCTGCGGGCGGCGTTGATCGCGGCCTGCACATCCCGGGCGGCGCCGTCGATGTCGCGGTTCAGGTCGAACTGCAAGATGATCCGCGCCGAGCCGAGGCTGCTGGACGAGGTCATCTGCGTGACCCCGGCGATCTGCCCGAACTGCCGCTCCAGGGGCGTGGCCACCGAACTGGCAACCGTGGTGGGATCGGCACCGGGCAACGAGGCGCTGACGCTGATGGTGGGGAAATCCACCTCCGGCAGCGGCGCCACCGGCAACAGCATAAAGGCCAGCGCGCCAAACAGCGCGAGGCCGGCCGCCATCAAGGTGGTTGCAATCGGGCGGCGAACAAACGGCGCGCTGAGGTTCATCGCCATCAGACCGCTTCAGCCGGACGGCGGCTGAAGCGCTGCCCCAGGCTGTGCATGGCCAGAAAGATTACGGGTGTGGAAAACAGCGTCAGCAACTGACTGAGCAACAACCCGCCGATAATCGCGATGCCCAGCGGATGCCGCAGCTCCGAGCCAATCCCGGTGCCCAGCGCCAGCGGCACCGCGCCGAACAGCGAGGCCATGCTGGTCATCAGGATCGGCCGGAACCGCAACTCCGCCGCCTGACGGATCGCCGCCACAGGGCTCAGGCCCCCCTCACGTAAGAGTTCCAGGGCGAAGTCGACCATCATGATGCCGTTTTTCATCACGATGCCGATCAGCAGCACAATCCCGATCAAACCGATAATGTCGAACTGCGTGCCGGTCACCAGCAGCGCCAGCAAGGCCCCGAGCGCCGCCGACAGCAGCGTCGAAAGGATCGTCACCGGGTGCACGAAGCTCTCGTACAGAATCCCCAGCATCAGGTACACCACCACAATCGCCGCCACCACCAGGAACACCTGATTCGACAGCGACTGCTCGAACGTCGCCGCTGCACCTTCGAGGTTGGCCTGCACCGACAGCGGCAGGCCGACCTTGGCCTCGATGTCCTTGAGCCGCGTGACCGCCGCGCCAAGGGTCTGGCCGGGCGCGAGGTTGAACGACACGTCGGCATACGGAAACTGGCCCAGCCGGTTGATGGTCACGGGCGTACGCACCACCTGCAGGGTCGCCATGCTCGACAACGGCGCAACCCCGCCGCCCGGGATATCCACGTACAAGCCCGTGAGCAGGTCCGGCAGGTTGCGCGGCGGATGGTCGGTGGCGATCACCACGTGGTACTGGTTGAGCTGGGTGTAGATGGTCGAGACCTGGCGCTGGCCGAAGGCGTCGTACAGCACGTCATCGATTGCCTGGGGCGTGATGCCCAGCCGCGAGGCCGTGGCGCGGTCGAATGTCAGCTGGATCTGGTTGCCGAACTGCATCGCCTGGCTTTGCACATCGGTGAACATCGGGTCTTGCTTGATCGCCGCCAGCAACTTGGTGGTCCACTGTTCCAACTCGTCCGGGTCGGTGGCTTGCAGGCCCAGGCGGTAGCTGGTGGTGGACACCGTGGCGTCGAGGGTCAGGTCCTGCACCGAGTGCAGGTACAGGCGGATGCCGGCGTCATCGGCATTGGCATCGGAGAGCCGGCGGATCACCTCGGTGGCGCTGTCACGCTCGCCCCGCGGCTTGAGGTTGATCAGCAGGTTGCCTTGGTTGATGGTCGGGTTGGTCTGGTCGATCCCGACAAAGGACGACAGGCTTTGCACCGCCGGGTCCTTGAGGATTCGGGCGGCCAGGCGCTGCTGTTCGGTCTGCATCTGCTGGAACGAAACCGTCGGCGCCGCCTGGGAGATGCCCTGGATCAGGCCGGTGTCCTGGTCCGGGAAAAAGCCCTTGGGCATGATCACCAGGGTCAGCAGGGTCAGTGCGGCGGTGAGCACCACCGAGATCAGCGTCAGGGTGCGGTGGGCCAGCACCCAGTCGAGGCCACGCACGTAGTGGGTGTTGATGCGGTCGAAGAAATCCGCGCGGCGTTCTTCGTGCTTATTCTTGAGCATCCGCGCGCACATCATCGGCGTCAGGGTCAGCGAGATGAAGGCCGAGATAACGATGGTCACGGCCACCGTCATGGCGAATTCGCGGAACAACCGGCCGACCACATCGCCCATGAACAGCAGCGGGATCATCACCGCAATCAGGGCAATCGACAGCGAAATAATCGTGAAACCAATCTGCTCCGAGCCCTTGAGCGCCGCCTCCAGCGGCGAGTCGCCCGCCTCGATGTAGCGCGTGATGTTTTCGATCATCACGATGGCGTCATCCACCACAAAGCCGATGGCGATGGTCAACGCCATCAACGTCAGGTTGTTAAGGGAGAAACCCAACGCATAGGCCACGGCCAGGGTGCCCACCAGCGTCAGCGGAATGGTGACGGCGGGAATGATCGTGGCCGGCACATTGCGCAGGAACGCAAAAATCACGATCACCACCAGCCCGATGGCCATGGCCAGTTCGTACTGCACATCGGTGACCGAGGCGCGGATGGTTTGCGTGCGGTCGGTCAGTACATCGACCTTCAAAGTGCCCGGCAAACTGGCGCGCAGTTTGGGCAGCAATTGCTGCACGCGGTCGACCACTTGAATCACGTTGGCGCCGGGTTGGCGCTGGATATTCAGCACAATCGACGGCGTGCTGTTGGTCCACGCAGCCTGGCGCGGGTTCTCCGGGCCCTGGGTGGAAGTGGCGATCTGCGACAGGCGAATCGGCGCGCCGTTTTTATAGGCGATCACCAGGTCGCGGTATTCCTCGGCCGATTGCAGCTGGTCGTTGGCACCGATGGAATACGCCTGGAACTTGCCGTCGATATTGCCCTTGGCCTGGTTGACGTTGGCCGTGCCGAGGGAAGTGCGCAGGTCGTCGATGGACAGGCCCAGGCTGTTGAGCGCCGAGGTATTCGCCTCCACACGCACCGCCGGGCGCTGGCCGCCGCTGATGGTCACCAGGCCGACACCGGTGATCTGCGAGATCTTCTGCGCCAGCCGTGTATCCGCCAGGTCTTCGACCTTGGTCAATGGCAACACATCCGAGGTCAGGGACAGGGTCAGCACCGGCGCATCCGCCGGGTTGACCTTGCTGTACACCGGCGGGTACGGCAGGTTGGCCGGCAGGAAAGTGCCCGCGGCGTTGATCGCGGCCTGCACTTCCTGTTCGGCGACGTCCAGGGACAGCGACAGGTCGAATTGCAGGGTCACCACCGAAGCGCCGTCGGAACTGGTGGAGTTCATGGACTTGAGGCCCGGCATCTCACCGAGTTGGCGTTCCAGCGGCGCGGTAATCGACGAGCTGACCACGTCCGGGCTCGCGCCGGGGTACTGGGTGAAGACCTGGATGGTCGGATAATCGACTTCGGGCAAGGCCGACACCGACAGCAAGTGATACCCCAACAGGCCCAGCAACAGCACCGCCACCATCATCAAGGTGGTGGCGACGGGTCGTTCGATAAAGGGCCGCGAAATGTTCATGCTCGGCAGCTCCTCACTGGGCGACGACCTTCACGACCGAACCATTATCCAGTTTGTCGGCGCCTTCGGTGATCACCTGCTCCCCCGGCTTGACCCCGTTCTCAAGCACCGCCGATACATCGCCCATGGACGGGCCGGTCTTGATATTGCGCAGGCTGGCCTTGTCGCCATTCACCACGAACACGAAATCCCCTTTGCTGCCGTGCTGGATCGCCCGGGTGGGCACCACGGCGACCTGGGCCAGGGTGTCGGCCTTCAGGCGCGCATTGACGAATTGGTTGGGGAACAGCGCATTGCCCGAATCATCGAACTGCGCCTTGACCTTGATGGTGCCGGTGGTGGTGTCCACCTGGTTATCCAGAGCCAACAGGCTACCGGTGGCCAGCAGGGCTTTTTTGTTGCGGTCGTAGGCCAGCACCGTCACGGCGCCACGGCCCAGGGCCTGGTTGATAGCGCCCAAGTCGTCCTCGGGGACCGCGAACACCACGGTGGCCGGGTTCATCTGGGTAATCACCACGATACCGGTGGTGCTGGTGGTGGTGACGTAGTTGCCGGGGTCTACCAGGCGCAGGCCTACCACACCGTCGACCGGCGAGGTGATGGTGCAGTAACCGACCTGCACTTCAAGGTTCTGCACATTGCCTTGGTCGGCGGCCACGGTGCCCAGTTGTTGCTGGACCAGGGAGGCCTGGGTATCGACGGTTTGCTGGCTGGTGGAGCCGGCCTTGACCAGTTCGCGGTAGCGCGCCAGATCGCGCTGGGCATTGCTCAATACGGCCTGGTCATGGGCCAGGGTGCCCTTGGCCACGGCCAGTTGGGCCTTGAGGGCACGGTCATCGATCCGCGCAATCACCTGGCCCTTGCTGACGTGCTGGCCTTCCTTGAATTCCACGCTGCTGAGGATGCCATCGACCTGGCTGACCACGGTCACGCTGCGGGTGGGAGTGACGGTGCCGAGGGCATCGATGTAAACCGGCACGTCCTGCAAGACGACAGGCACCACGGCTACCGGTTCGCCGGGAGCGGGTGACTTGCCTTTATGCCCACCTGCAAAGAAGTGCAAACCCAGGGCAATCAACAACGCTACCAGTAACAACGTGCCAACTGCCCAGGCGAACGTACGTCGTCTGCTTCTCTCCACGGTTTCTCTCTCGAACGCCGAAATCAGGATGGAGCGAGCCGCCTGATTGGCCGCTCGCTGCCCTGAACTCTAGCAGTGCATACAACTCATGCCTGTACGACCGTGAATGTGTTCAGCATCAAGACAGACAAAGTCAGCTGAGCGCCCCGTAACGCAAGGGCTGCAGCACGATTCTTGAGCCCTGCGCAAAGCCGGTGCTACCATGCCCGACCGCCTGTCTTGGCAAGGAACCTCCTGGTCTATGAGCACCATTCGCGAGCGCAACAAAGAACTGATCCTGCGGGCTGCCAGTGAGGAGTTTGCCGACAAGGGCTTCGCCGCGACCAAAACCAGCGACATCGCCGCCAAGGCCGGGCTGCCCAAGCCCAACGTCTATTACTACTTCAAGTCCAAGGACAACCTCTACCGCGAGGTGCTCGAAAGCATTATCGAACCGATCCTGGCGGCCTCCACCCCGTTCAATCCCGACGGCGACCCCAAGGAAGTGCTGAGCGGGTACATCCGCTCGAAAATCTGCATCTCCCGGGATTTGCCGTTTGCCTCGAAAGTATTCGCCAGCGAAATCATGCACGGCGCCCCGCATTTGAGTTCTGAGCAGGTGGAGCAGTTGAATGCCCAGGCCAAGCACAACATCGACTGCATCCAGAGCTGGGTGGACCGGGGGCTGATTGCGCCGATTGATCCGCATCACCTGATGTTCAGCATTTGGGCGGCGACGCAGACCTATGCGGATTTTGACTGGCAGATTTCGGCGGTGACCGGAAAGGCGAAGTTGGATGACGCGGATTATGAGGCGGCGGCGCAGACGATTATTCGGTTGGTGCTTAAAGGGTGTGAGCCGGACTGATAGACCGCAGCGCCTTCAAGATTCGCGAGCAAGCCCGCTCCCACATTTGGATTTGTGCCAGACATAAATTGTTTAAACGCCGCAGATCCAATGTGGGAGCGGGCTTGCTCGCGAAAGCGCCCTCCCAGACACATCCAGCACCAGCCAGACCATCACCTCCAGGTTCCCCGATATAGCCTCTCAGGACACTTTCCGAAGAGAGGCAAAGGAATGCCTGATCCAGCTGCTTCATATCGCCTGCGTATCGGGCGATTCAGCGAATCCAACCGCATTTACCTGATCACCACCAACACCCACGAACGCGTGCCAATATTCAGCGACTTTTATCTGGGTCGGCTGGTGGTCTGGCAATTCAGGCTCGCTCAATACCAAGGGTTGGCGAACTCCCTGGCCTGGGTGGTCATGCCCGACCACTTTCACTGGTTGATTGAGCTGAAAAAAGGCTCATTGGGAGACCTGATGTGCCAGGTGAAGTCCAAAAGCACTCGAACCGTGAATGGCGCTACGGGCCGCAAGGGGCGGCTTTGGCAAACCAGTTTTCATGATCGGGCGCTGCGCAAGGACGATGACTTGGTGAAGATGGCTCGGTATGTGGTGGCTAACCCGCTAAGAGCCGGGTTGGTGGAACGGATTGGCGACTATCCGTTGTGGGATGCGGTTTGGGTTTAGAGCCGGGACCGAGTTGCCGCTTTCGCGAGCAAGCCCGCTCCCACATTTTGATTTGTGAACGCGGTCAAAAATGTGGGAGCGGGCTTGCTCGCGAAGAGGCCCTGACAGTCACCTCAATTCAAGCAGACACCCCCGCATCCGCCCACAACCCCTGCCCCTCGATCGCACTGATCGCACACTGCTCATCAATATCCGACGTATCCCCGCTGATCCCGATCGCCCCCAGCACCACACCCGCTTGATCCCGAATCAACACACCGCCCGGTGCCGGCACCACGCTGCCCTGCCCCAAACTATTCAACGCCGCAATAAACGCCGGCCGCTGCTGCGCATCCAGCGCCAGCAGCCGCGAGCCTTTGCCCAGGGCTATCGCACCCCAGGCCTTGCCGATCGCGATCTGCGGGCGCAGCAGGCTCGCGCCATCTTCGCGCTGCAACGCAATCAAATGCCCGCCGCTGTCGAGTACCGCAATGGTCAGTGGCGCTGACGAAAGGGTGCGGCCTGCTGCGATGGCATGACTGGCCAGGTTGACTGCGACTTTCAAGGTTAAAGCGCTCATGGGTGCCGTCCTTATCTTGTTATGGGAAAGCCGTGGGGCTCTGTTTGATCAGAAGCCGGATCAAACAAATAGAACACAATAGATTTGCTTTTTGTATACAATATTTAGAAACATGCGCACCACACGTCGAAATATTCCTGTCCAGAAGCCTTCCGACGAACGTAAAGGCCACCCAAGAAAATGGATTGACCTGCCACGCTCGCCGTGAATACACTTCGGACCAACACCACTTGTATACAATTACAAAACGCAAGAGGCACCAAAACCATGAGCAAAATGAGAGCAATCGAAGCCGCTGTCCTGGTGATGCGCCGTGAAGGGGTCGACACCGCCTTCGGTATCCCGGGCGCCGCGATCAACCCGCTGTATTCGGCCTTGCAGAAGGTCGGTGGCATCGATCACGTCCTTGCTCGCCACGTTGAAGGCGCCTCGCACATGGCCGAGGGCTACACCCGCACCAAGGCCGGCAATATCGGCGTGTGCATCGGCACCTCGGGCCCGGCGGGCACCGACATGGTCACCGGCCTGTACAGCGCTTCGGCGGACTCGATCCCGATCCTGTGCATCACCGGCCAGGCGCCCCGCGCACGCATGCACAAGGAAGACTTCCAGGCCGTCGACATCACCAGCATCGTCAAGCCGGTGACCAAGTGGGCAACCACCGTCCTGGAACCGGGCCAGGTGCCGTACGCGTTCCAGAAAGCCTTCTATGAAATGCGCTCCGGCCGCCCTGGCCCGGTGCTGATCGACCTTCCATTCGACGTACAAATGGCCGAGATCGAATTCGACATCGACGCCTACCAGCCGCTGCCCCTGGCCAAGCCGTTGGCGACCCGCATCCAGGTGGAAAAAGCCTTGGCCCTGCTGGACCAGGCCGAACGTCCATTGCTGGTGAGCGGTGGTGGCGTGATCAACGCCGACGCCAGCGAACTGCTGGTGGAATTCGCCGAATTGACCGGCATTCCGGTGATCCCGACCCTGATGGGCTGGGGCACGATCCCGGACGATCACCCACAGATGGTGGGCATGGTCGGCCTGCAAACGTCCCACCGTTATGGCAACGCCACGATGTTGAAATCGGACCTGGTGCTGGGCATCGGTAACCGCTGGGCCAACCGTCACACCGGTTCGGTGGAGGTGTACACCGAAGGCCGCAAATTCATTCACGTGGACATCGAGCCGACGCAAATCGGCCGCGTGTTCACCCCGGACCTGGGCATCGTTTCCGACGCCGGCTCTGCATTGACTATGTTCATTGAAGTGGCCCGCGAGTGGAAAGCCGCCGGCAAGCTCAAGGACCGCAGCGCCTGGCTCCACGATTGCCAGCAGCGCAAGGCCACCCTGCACCGCAAGACCCACTTCGACAACGTGCCGGTGAAACCACAACGGGTATACGAAGAGATGAACCAGGTGTTCGGCAAAGACACCTGCTACGTCAGCACCATCGGCCTGTCGCAGATTGCCGGCGCGCAGTTCCTGCACGTCTACAAACCCCGCCACTGGATCAACTGCGGCCAGGCCGGCCCGCTCGGCTGGACCATTCCGGCAGCGCTGGGCGTGGTCAAGGCAGACCCGACCCGCAAGGTAGTCGCGCTGTCGGGCGACTATGACTTCCAGTTCATGATCGAAGAACTGGCGGTGGGCGCGCAGTTCAAGCTGCCGTACATCCACGTGGTGGTAAACAACTCCTACCTGGGGCTGATCCGCCAGGCCCAGCGCGGGTTTGAAATGGACTACTGCGTGCAGCTGTCCTTCGACAACCTCAACGCCCCGGAACTCAACGGTTATGGCGTCGACCACGTGGCCGTCGCCGAAGGCCTGGGTTGCAAGGCCCTGCGCGTGTTCGAGCCGGGTCAGATCCAGCCTGCACTGCGCAAGGCTCAGGAGATGATCGAGGAGTTCAAGGTGCCGGTGATCGTTGAAATCATTCTGGAGCGGGTGACCAATATTTCCATGGGCACCGAGATCAACGCCGTCAACGAATTCGAAGATCTGGCACTGGTGGGCAACGACGCGCCAACTGCCATTTCACTGCTCGATTAAGGAGAACCCCATGCCGCGTTTTGCCGCCAACCTGTCCATGCTGTTTACCGAACAGGACTTTCTTGCCCGTTTCAAAGCCGCCGCCGACGCGGGGTTCAGTGGCGTGGAATACCTGTTTCCCTATGAATTCAGCTCGGCTGAAATCAAGGCACAACTCGATGCCCACGGCCTGACACAAGTGCTATTCAACCTGCCGGCCGGTGACTGGGCCAAGGGCGAACGCGGCCTGGCCTGCCACCCGGACCGGGTCGAGGAATTCCGTGCCGGGGTCAACCTGGCCATCGCCTACGCCCAGGTGCTGGGCAACACCCAGATCAACTGCCTGGCGGGGATTCGTCCTGCCGGTGTGGATGACGCCACCTTGGAAAAAACCTTCGTCGCCAACCTCAAGTACGCCGCCGACAAGCTGCAAGCGGTGGGCATCCGGCTGGTGATGGAGATGATCAACACCCGCGACATTCCGGGCTTCTACCTGAACAACACAGCCCAGGCCCTGTCGATTCGCGAACAGGTGGGCAGTGCCAACCTGTTCCTGCAATACGACATCTATCACATGCAAATCATGGAAGGCGACCTGGCCCGCACCATGGCCGCGCACCTGGGTGAGATCAACCACATCCAGCTGGCGGACAACCCGGGGCGCAACGAGCCAGGCACGGGTGAGATCAACTACCGCTTCCTGTTCGAACATTTGGACCGCATTGGTTATCAGGGTTGGGTCGGCTGTGAGTACAAGCCGTTGACCACCACCGAAGCGGGTTTGGGTTGGTTGAAAACCCATAACGCGATCTAACTCAACAAACACAGCACACAATGTGGGAGCGGGCTTGCTCGCGAAAGCGGTGGATCAGTCGACATCAATGCTGAATGTCGGCCCCCATTCGCGAGCAAGCCCGCTCCCACAGTGGATCTCCTGTGTTTAGCAGGCCGCGCCAGGCCTGCACACCTAACAATAAGAGGATTTTCATCATGGCTAAAATCGGATTTATCGGCACCGGCATCATGGGCCAACCCATGGCCGCCAACCTGCAAAAGGCCGGTCACCAACTGTTCCTTTCCGAGCATCACGGCAAGGCGCCGGCTGAGTTGATCGACGCTGGCGCGGTGGCCCTGGCCAACCCGCAGCAAGTGGCTCAGGAAGCCGAGTTCATCATCGTCATGGTGCCCGACACCCCACAGGTCGATGACGTGCTGTTCCGCGCCGACGGCGTTGCTGCGGGCCTGGGGCCGAACAAAGTGGTGATCGACATGAGCTCGATCTCGCCCACCGCCACCAAAGCCTTCGCCGCGAAGATCAACGAGACTGGCGCACGTTACCTTGACGCTCCGGTGTCCGGTGGTGAAGTCGGTGCCAAGGCCGGCACCCTGAGCATCATGATCGGCGGCGACCCGCACACCTTCGAACGCGCCCTGCCGCTGTTCCAGGCCATGGGCAAGAACATCACCCTGGTGGGCGGCAATGGCGATGGCCAGACCGCCAAAGTGGCCAACCAGATCATCGTTGCCCTGAACATCCAGGCGGTGGCCGAAGCGCTGCTGTTCGCCTCGAAGAACGGCGCCGATCCGGCCAAGGTGCGTGAAGCGCTGATGGGCGGTTTTGCGTCCTCGAAAATCCTCGAAGTGCATGGCGAGCGGATGATCAAAGGCACCTTCGACCCGGGTTTCCGTATCAGCCTGCACCAGAAGGATCTGAACCTGGCCCTGGCCGGTGCCAAGGAGCTGGGGATCAACCTGCCGAACACCGCCGGCACCCAGCAGGTGTTCAGCACCTGCACCGCCATCGGTGGCGGCAACTGGGACCACTCGGCGCTGATCAAGGGCCTGGAACATATGGCGAATTTTTCGATTCGCGATAAATAACGCGCTGATCGTTCCCACGCTCTGCGTGGGAATGCAGCCCGTGACGCTCCGCGTCACAACAGCGGACGCAGAGCGTCCAGTGATTCATTCCCACGCGGAGCGTGGGAACGATCTGTTGCACCCCTAATAACAAGAATCCCCGGGAGCCCGCTTATGTCGGTCGATCCGCAACACCTGCTTCGCGAGCTGTTTGCCACAGCCATCGACGCCGCCCACCCCCGGCAAGTCCTCGAGCCCTATCTTCCCGCCGACCGCAGCGGCCGTGTCATCGTGATCGGTGCCGGCAAAGCCGCCGCCGCCATGGCGCTGGTGGTGGAAAACTGCTGGCAAGGCGAAGTCTCGGGCCTGGTGGTGACCCGCTACGGCCACGGCGCACCCTGCAAGAAAATCGAAGTGGTCGAAGCCGCGCACCCGGTCCCGGATGCCGCAGGCCAGGCCGTCGCCAAGCGTGTGCTGGAGCTGATCAGCAACCTCAGCGAAGACGACCGCGTGATCTTCCTGCTCTCCGGCGGCGGCTCTGCACTGCTCGCCCTTCCGGCCGCCGGCATCACCCTGGCAGACAAACAAGCCATCAACAAAGCCCTGCTCAAATCCGGCGCCGCCATTGACGAGATGAACTGCGTGCGCAAGCACCTCTCGGCGATCAAGGGCGGGCGCCTGGCCAAGGCCAGCTGGCCGGCCACGGTCTACACCTATGCGATTTCCGATGTGCCGGGTGACCAGGCCACGGTCATCGCTTCCGGCCCCACCGTCGGCGACCCGAGCACTTCGCAACAGGCGCTGGCGATTCTCAAGCGCTACCAGATTGAAATCCCGGCGTCCGTACACACCTGGCTGCAAAGCCCGGAGTCGGAAACCGTCAAGCCCGGCGACCCGGTCCTCGCCCGCAGCCATTTCCAACTGATCGCCCGCCCGCAGCAATCCCTGGAAGCCGTGGCGGTGAAAGTCCGCCAGGCCGGTTTCAGCCCGCTGATCCTTGGCGACCTGGAAGGCGAAGCCCGAGACGTGGCCAAGGTGCACGCCGGTATCGCCCGGCAGATCATCCAGCACGGCCAACCGCTGGCGGCGCCTTGCGTGATCCTTTCTGGCGGTGAAACCACCGTGACCGTGCGCGGCAATGGCCGTGGCGGGCGCAATGCCGAATTCCTGCTGAGCCTCACCGACAGCCTCAAGGGCCTGCCCGGCGTCTACGCCCTGGCGGGTGACACCGATGGCATCGACGGCTCGGAAGACAACGCCGGGGCGATCATGACGCCCACCAGCTACGCCCGCGCCGAAGCCCTGGGCTTGAGCGCCAGTGACGAGCTGGACAACAACAATGGCTATGGCTACTTCGCGGCCCTCGACGGCTTGATCATCACCGAGCCCACCCGCACCAACGTCAACGATTTTCGCGCCATTCTGATCCTAGAGCCCTGAAAGAGAGTCCCCTGAACATGACGCCTGACAAGAAGGTCAAGATCCTCGCCACGCTGGGCCCGGCCACCGACAGCATCGATGACATCCGCGAGCTGGTGGAAGCCGGGGTGAATATCTTCCGGTTGAACTTCAGCCATGGCGATCATGCCGACCACGCCCAGCGTTACCAGTGGATTCGCCAGGTGGAACGCCAGCTCAACTATCCCCTCGGCATCCTCATGGACCTGCAAGGCCCGAAGCTGCGGGTCGGGCGTTTTGCCGAAGGCAAGGTGCAACTGATTCGCGGCCAGGCCCTGCGCCTGGACCTCGACCCGACGCCCGGCGACCAGCGGCGGGTCAACCTGCCGCACCCGGAAATCATCGCCGCCCTCAAGCCCGGCATGGACCTGCTGCTGGACGACGGCAAACTGCGCCTGCGGGTGATCACCAAGCACGCCGATGCCATCGACACCACCGTGCTCAATGGCGGCGAACTGTCAGACCGCAAAGGCGTGAACGTGCCCCAGGCGTTGCTGGAACTCAGCCCGCTGACCACCAAGGATCGCCGCGACCTGAGCTTCGGCCTGGAACTGGGTGTGGACTGGGTGGCGCTGTCGTTTGTGCAACGCCCGGAAGATATCCGCGAAGCCCGCGAATTGATCGGCGACAAGGCATTCCTGATGGCCAAGATCGAGAAGCCCTCGGCGGTGCAGCGCCTGCAGGAAATCGCCGAGCTGAGCGACGCGATCATGGTCGCCAGAGGGGACCTGGGGGTGGAAGTGCCGGCGGAGAGCGTGCCGCAAATCCAGAAGGACATCATTGGCGTCTGCCGCCAGTTGGGTAAACCGGTGGTGGTGGCCACGCAGATGCTCGAGTCCATGCGCTTCTCACCGGCGCCGACCCGCGCCGAGGTCACGGACGTGGCCAACGCGGTGGCGGAAGGGGCGGATGCGGTGATGCTCTCGGCGGAAACCGCTTCCGGTGAATACCCCTTGGAGGCCGTGCTGATGATGAGCAAGATCATTCGCCAGGTGGAAAACGGGCCGGATTACCAGACGCAACTGGACGTCAGCCGGCCCAAGGCGGATGCCACGGTGTCGGATGCCATCAGCTGCGCGATTCGCCGTATCAGCAGCATCCTGCCGGTGGCGGTGCTGGTGAACTACAGCGAGTCGGGCAGCTCCACCCTGCGGGCGGCGCGGGAACGGCCGGCGGTGCCGATTCTGAACCTGACGCCGAACCTGTCCACGGCACGGCGCTTGAGCGTGGCGTGGGGCGTGCATTCGGTGGTGAATGACCGGCTGCGGCAGGTGGATGAGGTGTGTTCCACGGCGCTGGAAATTGCCCAGGCGCAAGGTATGGCGCAGCGCGGGGATACATTGGTGATTACCGCGGGGGTGCCGTTTGGGCAGCCGGGGTCGACCAATTCGTTGCGGATCGAGACATTGATCTAATCCCCTGTGGCGAGGGAGCTTGCTCCCGCTGGACTGCGCAGCAGGCCCATCTTTTGGGGCCGCTGCGCGCCCCAGCGGGAGCAAGCTCCCTCGCCACAGGATTCGGCGCTTTCCTGCAGATATTGATCATGCCCAACCAATCCTGCCCCGACTGGGCCGAAGCCCTGCTCAACGGCTTCAGCCAGATTTTCCTCCAGCGCCACCCGCTGTGTGGCCTGCTCTGCCTGCTGGCGATCCTGATCGGCGCCCCGGCCCTGCTGGGCGGCGCACTGCTGGGTGGTGTCGCCGGTTTGCTGACTGCCCAACGCCGCGCCTATCCCAAGGCCGAGCGTCAGGCTGGCCTCTATAGCTATAACGGCGTGCTGCTCGGCTTGCTGATCAGCCAGCATTTCACCTGGTCGGCACTCTTGCCGCCGTTGATCCTCGCCTGTGGCGGCCTCAGCGCGATCCTCACCCGACAATGGCTCAAACGCGCCGCCAACCCCCATGACCTGCCCGCCTACACCGCACCGTTTGTGCTGCTCGGCTGGCTGCTGCTGGGCACCCCTGCGCCCGCCGCCTTCGCCGCCAGCGAACCCGGCACCTGGGCGCTGCTCTGCGCACCGTTTAACGGCCTCGCCCAAGTCATCCTGCTGGACCAGCCTCTGGCCGGCCTGTTGATCGCCCTCGGCCTGCTGCTCGCCAACCGCCGCGCCGCGTTGTGGGCATTGACCGGTGCGAGCCTAGGCGTGCTGCTCGCCCTGCTGAAGGACGAGCCCGCCCGCGCCCTGCTCGGCCTGCACAGCTATAACCCGGCGCTGGCGGCATTGGCCCTCAGCCAGCAACGCCGCCACCCCTGGCTGCCGCTGACCGGCATCCTGCTGGCGATCATCCTCACGCCGGGCTTCACCGGCCTGAACCTGCCCGCGCTGACCGCGCCGTTTATCCTCGCCACCTGGCTGGTGCGCGCCAGTCAGCGGGTGATGCAGAAAACCCGCATGGACAGCCCCTTCGAATCCCCCTAGGCTTCGCTGATCTTCGATTCAGGCGACTTCCATGGACAGCAATAAACACTGGCGTGAACGTCTCTACGTCATGGTGTTCCAAAGCGACACCCCGGCCGGCCGGCGCTTCGACAGCACCCTGCTGCTGATCATTCTCGCCAGCCTGGTGATCGTGATCCTCGACAGCATCCAGGCGGTCCACGACAACTACGCCAACGTGCTGGCCTATATCGAGTGGGGCTTCACCATCATCTTCGCCATCGAGTACGGCCTGCGGCTGTATTGCTCGCCCAAGCCGTTGCGCTATGCCTTCAGCTTTTATGGGCTGGTGGATTTGCTGGCCATCGTGCCGGGGATCCTGGCCCTGTATTACAGCGATGCGCAGTACCTGTTGATCATCCGGATCATTCGGATGCTGCGGATCTTCCGGGTGCTCAAGCTCGGCCCGTATCTCAAGCAGGCCAACTACCTGATGTCGGCGCTGCGGGGCAGCAAGCAGAAGATCGTGGTGTTCCTGCTGAGCGTCTGCACCCTGGTCACGGTGTTCGGCACCTTGATGTACGTAATCGAAGGCCCGGAACACGGCTTTACCAGCATTCCCAAGGGCATCTATTGGGCGATCGTGACCCTGACCACCGTGGGTTTTGGCGATATCGTGCCGAAGACCCCGCTGGGCCAGGTGATTTCGTCGCTGGTGATGATCACCGGTTACTCGATCATCGCCGTGCCTACCGGGATCTTCACCGCCGAACTGGCCAACGCCATGCGTGGCGAAATGCTGCAAACCGATTGCCCGGTGTGCAAGAAAAACAGCCATGAGCCAAACGCCGCGTTTTGCTCGCGCTGTGGCAATGGGCTTTTCAAGAAAGTGGAATAAGCAAAGTTCTTTTTAATCTTTAAGCGACTATGCGCCCCCCGTTATAGTCGCTGGCATATTGCCCCCATGTGTTTCAAAACCTTCTCGAACAACAAGGAATGAGCAGTGAAAAAACTCGTTAGTGCTTCTCTCCTGGCTGCCGGTCTTGCACTGGCTGGCGTCGTCCAGGCCGCCCCGGTCACCCTGCTCAACGTCTCCTACGACGTGATGCGCGACTTCTATAAAGACTACAACGCCGCCTTCCAGAAGCACTGGGCCGCCGAGCACCCGGCCGACAAGCTGACCCTGCAGATGTCCTTCGGTGGTTCGAGCAAACAGGCGCGCTCGGTAATCGACGGCCTGCCGGCTGACGTGATCACCATGAACATGGCCACCGACATCAACGCCCTGGCTGATAACGGCAAGCTGGTGCCCGACAACTGGGTCACCCGCCTGCCGAACAACAGCGCGCCCTTCACCTCGGCCACGGTGTTCATCGTACGTAAAGGCAACCCGAAAGCCCTGAAAGACTGGCCGGATCTGCTCAAGGACGGCGTACAAGTCATCGTGCCGAACCCGAAGACCTCCGGTAACGGCCGCTATACCTACCTGTCGGCCTGGGGTTATGTGCTGAAGAACGGCGGCGACGAGGAGAAGGCCAAGCAGTTTGTCGGTGACCTGTTCAAGCACGCACCCGTGCTGGACACCGGTGGCCGTGCGGCGACTACCACGTTCATGACCAACCAGATCGGCGATGTGCTGGTGACCTTTGAGAACGAAGCAGAAATGATTGCCCGTGAATTCGGCCGTGATCAGTTCGAAGTGATCTACCCGAGCGTTTCCGCAGAAGCTGAGCCGCCGGTGTCGATCGTCGACAAAGTGGTCGAGAAGAAAGGCACCAAAGCGGCTGCCGAGGAATACCTGAAGTACCTGTGGTCGCCGGAAGGCCAGGAAATTGCCGCCAACAACTACCTGCGTCCACGTGACCCGAAAGTGCTGGCCAAGTACACCGACCGCTTCCCGAAAGTCGACTTCCTGTCGGTAGAGAAAACCTTTGGTGACTGGCGCACCGTGCAGAAGACCCACTTCAATGATGGTGGGGTTTTTGACCAGATCTATTCCGGCCAGTAAACAGCTCTAACTGGAGAAACCCGGTCAAAAATGTGGGAGCGGGCTTGCTCGCGAATGCGGTGGATCAGTCGGTACATCCGGTGACTGTCACACCGCATTCGCGAGCAAGCCCGCTCCCACATTTGTTTCAGTGTTGAGCTGTTACATCGGTGGCGTCACGCCATCCTTGCCCGCAGAAATCGCCTGGGCCGTCACGCTCCCATCCTCGCCCTTCGCCGCAAACATCACCACTTTCACCCCCGGCTTCAGCAAACTGCGATCACCCGGCTCCAGGTTGACGATGGGCACATCATCCGGCACTACGATCTTCTGCTCGCCGCCCTTGTACTTGACGGTCAACGTCCGGCCCTTGCTCACCACCAGGTCACCCACGGTACCGTTGGTCATGCTGCTGCCTTCCTTCAGGTCGAACGCCCGATGCCCGTCGCCGGTACCCGCCATGGCCGGTGGGAATACATGCACTTCCAGCGCCGTCAGGGTGCCATCCGCGTTCGGCATGGCCGCCGAGCCGATGTAGCTGCCAGGCTTGATGTCTTCGATCTTGGCCAAGGTGACTGCACGCACCAGCGTGTCCTTGGTCAGGTGCACGGTGACGTCTTCACCGCTGTTGACCTTGACGTGCATCGCGTCGCCGTCCATCGCGGTAATCGCACCCCGTACGCCAACACGCGGGGCATCCGCGGCCTGGGCAACGCCCACGGTCATCAGCGCGGCCAGGCTTGAGGCCAGGAGCATCTTGTTGAATGTCGTCTTCATGGCAGTGGATTTCCTGTTTATGCAGTTGTGACTGAATGTATCATCGACCTTCAGCCCAAAAGTTAACGTTTCAGTCATTAATTCCCGGCATGAGTGTTATCACCGCAGACGGGCTACTCCCGCTCCGGCTCAATCATTATTCTCGCTCGCCTCTTTCCTTCGCTTTTATGAGAACACCATGAACGCTACGCCCCACGCTACAAACACCATGACCCGAGGCATGGTGATGCTGTTTGCGTTCTGTTGCGGCGCCATCGTCGCCAACATCTACTACGCGCAACCGATCATCGAACTGATCGCCCCGGACATCGGCCTCACGCCGGCCATGGCCAGCCTGATCGTGTCCCTGACCCAGATCGGCTATGCCCTGGGCCTGTTCTTCCTGGTGCCGTTGGGCGACCTGCTGGAAAACCGCCGGCTGATGATCATCACCACCGTAGTGGCCATCGCCAGCCTGCTGGGTGCGGCGTTCACCGAACAGCCGAACCTGTTCCTGCTGGTGTCGCTGCTGATCGGTTTCAGCTCGGTGTCGGTACAGATCCTGATTCCGCTGGCGGCGCACCTGGCGCCGGCCGAATCCCGTGGCCGGGTGGTCGGCAGCATCATGGGCGGCTTGCTGCTGGGTATCCTGCTGGCCCGGCCGGTGTCCAGCGTGGTGGCCGACCACTTCGGCTGGCGCGCCATGTTCATGGCTGCCGCGGCACTGATGGCGTTTATCAGCGTGGTGCTGATGCTGACCATCCCCAAGCGCCAACCCGATCACGCCGCCAGCTATGGCCAGTTGCTGGGCTCCCTGGGCACCTTGCTGCGCCGCCAGCCGGTACTGCGCCAGCGGGCGTTTTACCAGGGCTGCATGTTCGCCACCTTCAGCCTGTTCTGGACCGCCGCCCCACTTGAACTGTCCCGCAACCATGGCCTGAGCCAAAGCCAGATTGCCCTGTTTGCCCTGGTCGGTGCCCTGGGCGCCATCGCCGCCCCCATCGCCGGGCGCCTGGCGGATGCCGGCCACACTCACCGCGCCTCACTGCTGGCGATGCTGTTTGCTGCGCTGAGTTTCCTGCCGGCCTTCGTGCACCCGCTGTACAGCGTGATTGGCCTGGCGGTGACCGGCGTGGTCCTGGACTTCTGCGTGCAGATGAACATGGTCCTCGGCCAACGTGCCATCTACGCCCTAGACGCCAACAGCCGCAGCCGCCTGAACGCGCTGTACATGACCAGCATCTTCATCGGCGGCGCCTTCGGCTCGGCGATTGCCAGCAGCGTGTATGAACATGGCGGCTGGCTGGGGGTGATGCTGGTAGGCAGCGCCTTCCCGCTGGTGGCCTTGTTGCGCTTCCTGAGTGCCTCGCGGCAAGGGGCGGTAGCAACTGCCTGATTACAACCGCACCAACTTCTCCAGAGCCGCATCCGCCAGAAATGACGAGCGGCTTTTTACTTTGTGCTCCCGCACATAACGGTCGATGCGCTGGATCACATAGCCGGGCAAGGTCACATTGACCTTCTCGGTCTTGCCCAGATACGGCGAGATGTCGAGCTCCAACATCCCCCAGCCCATGCCGGCGTAATCCTCATTATCGTGATGGGCGGCCACCGACGTTGGCATCGGAATCACCCGGCCTTCTGCGGCGATCTCTTGCAGCATGATGTGCGCCACTTCAACCGCCGCGTTGTAAGCCTCTTCAAAACTGTCCCCGGCGGTCACCGCACCTGGAATGTCGGGGATCTGGATACCGGTGGCGACAAAGTCATCGCCCCATTCGATACAGATTGGATATTGCATGGAAAATCTCCTTAAACCGTCCTAAAACGAAAACAGCCCGGCACGTTTCCTGATACTTCGCACGGTGCCCATGGGCAGATCCTTCTTGGGATGGGGCACCGGTATCGTGTACGGGTTATAGCGATGGGTGAAAAGATGATGGCTGCCCGTCACCCGATCCAGCACCCAACCTGCCTCTTGCAGCTCTTTGATCAATAGCCTGCTTTGCACCACAGCCTCCTTGCTCCGGCTCGAATAAAGGTAGCTCCAGAGTTATCTTTACTCAAGCACAGAATTCATCAGGCTGACTGGCGGCTGTTTGACCGGATGTTGGAAAAACAACGAATTTATTCCTTTAAGGAATAAATTCTATGCCCCCGAATTGACTTCCACGCTTTTCCTAAAGGCCCCATGATTCTCGAAACGCCACGCCACAAGGACACCCGATGGACCGCCTCACTGCCATGGAAACCTTCGTCCACGTCGTCGAGACCGGCTCGTTTTCCGCTGCCGCAAAACGTATGGGAATCGGCCAGCCTGCCGTTTCCAAAGGCATTGCGCAACTGGAAGCCCGGTTGGCGGTCAGCTTGCTGATGCGCTCCACCCGGGGCCTGACGCCCACCGAGGCCGGCCTGGTATTTTTTAAAAAGGCCAAGCGCGCGGTCGACGAAGCCAACGGTGCCGACGACGCCGCCCGGGGCGCCGGCAACGGCCTGTCGGGCAACTTGCGTATCAGCGCCGGCGTGACCTTGTCCCGCTTGCACATCATTCCCAACCTGGGCCCGTTCCTGGAGCAGCACCCCGGTTTGAATGTGGACGTGGTACTCGACGACCGCCTCCTCAACCTGGTGGAAGAAGGTATCGACGTCGCCCTGCGCATCGGCAACCTGAGTGACTCCGGCCTCACTGCCCGCAAGATCGGCCAAAGCCCCAGCCGGGTGTTCGGCACCCCGGCCTACTTCGAACGTTACGGCGAGCCCCACACCCCGGCAGATCTGCTGCACCACCAGGCGGTGATCTATAGCTTGAGCGAAAGCACCTGCTGGCCCTTCAGCCAAGGTGCTCATCAATACCCCATCGTCGCCGACGGACGCCTGCGCGTTACGTCATCCGAGGGCATTCGCGCAGGTGTCCTCGCCCACCATGGGGTGGCCATGACCGCCGAATGGATGTTCGCCCCGGAGATCGCCAGTGGCGAGGTCAAGGCGGTGCTGACCGACTGGGAACTACCGCCCCGGGACTTGTGGGCAGTAACACCGACAGGCCGGATGGCCAGCGCCAAGGCCCGGGCGTTTATCGAGTACGTGGAGGGCGTGTTCAGCCGCTAAACCACCCGCCCATCCCAGCCTACCGTCACATGGCGCGGCAACTCCCGCCGATGCTGCAACAACCACGCATCCAGCGTGTGCCCCACATGGGTCAGCACGCCCAACTCGGCCTTCACCTCATCAATGCACTGCAACGCCAACGTCAGGTCATTGTGATTGCGAGGTGCCTGGGGTTGCGGCGGCATGGAGCAGTCCAGCACCAGCACATCCAGCGGTTCACGCAGCAGCCAGTCACGGGTAGCCGGTGGCAGGCCAACGGTGTCGGTGAGGTAGGCGATGCGCCGCCCTTCGCCTTCCAGCAGATAACCCAAGGTGGGTTTGGAATGCACCAACGGCAGCGCAGTGACGCTCAGCTCACCCAACCGGCGGGTTTCAAACTCGGCAAACGGCTGGCTGAAATCGAGGATGCCGGGGTGCTTGTACAGGTCGGACAACCCTTCCGGATCCACCGGACCATGCACCGGAATCACCAGCCCTTGCCCCCAACGCAAATGCAGCAGGCCTTGCGCATGATCGGCGTGGTAGTGGGTCTGGAGAATCCCGTTGAAACTGCGGGGCGGGAAGCGTTCGGTGAGGTCCGGCAACCCGCTGTCGATCAGCCAGCGCTGGTCGCCGCACTCGATCAACGCGCTGCATGGGCGACGCCGCAGGCTCTCGTCACGGCGGGCCAAATCACAGGCCGCGCACTCACAGCCATACACCGGGACTTGCCGCGCATCGCCGGTGCCCAGCAGGGTCAGGCGCATGCCGGTTGCCCGCCGAGGCAGCCCAGCAGGCGCTCGACCGTATGTTCCAGTTGGCCGGAGTTGTCCAGCAGGAACACATCCGGTGCCGTGCTCAAACCTTCAGCGAATCGCGCATTGCGTGCCAGCCGCTGATCTATCTCCACCACGGATTCGCGGCCCCGCGCCAGCAAACGCTGGCGCAACACGCCTTGATCCACCGTCAGCAAAACCACCAGCAGGTTCGGGTAACGCAAGCGGGTTTGCGCCAGGTGGCCGCGAGAACCGTTGACCAGCACGTCATCTCCCGCCGCCAGCCACCCATCGATTTCCCGAGGGATGCCATAGGACAACCCATTGGCGTGCCAACGGAGGGCAAACGCGCCCTCAGCTTCCATCGCGGCAAACTGCCCGGGGCTCACGCCCTGCGCGGCTTCGCCCACCGCTTCCGCCGAACGGGTGATAACCCGCCGCACAATGCGGCAGCCACGCTCGGCCAAACGCGGGCGTGCGGCATCCAGCAGGCTGTCCTTGCCCGAACCCGACGGTCCGATGAGATAGATCAACCTGCCTGCCATCAAAACACCCTCTTCGCTTGTCGCCAGACTTGTTGGACCACGGGCAGTCCGTCGCGGCTTTTTTTGGCTTGCACCAGGTCGGCCCGCAGACCGACAGCGATTTCGCCGCGATCACTCAGGCCCGCCGCGTGTGCGGGTGCCAGGCTGATCATCTTGACCGCACGGGAGAGGTCGCCGCCGTCCTGTTGATCGGCCAGCACGAACGCCGCCTGCAGCAGGCTGGCCGGGTAGTAGTCACTGGAAAGTATATCCAGCAATCCTTCGGCAGCCAGGCCGGCGGCGGCCACATTACCCGAGTGGGACCCGCCACGCACCACGTTCGGCGCGCCCATCAGAACTTTCATGTTCAGTTGCTGGCAGCCACGTGCCGCTTCCAGGGTGGTGGGGAATTCGGCGATGGTCATGCCATAGCGCGCCGACTCCTCCACATGCGCCAGCGTTGCATCGTCATGGCTGGCCACGGACAAGCCTCGCGCCAGGCAATGCTCGACGATAGCGGCGCGGTAGCGGTCGCTGTATTCCTTCGAGTTGGCCATCTGCAGCTTGATGAACGCGTCCATGGTCTCGTCGTTCAGGTGGTACTTGCCCATGTAGTACTCACGGTACTTGGATTCGAGCACGAACTGGCGCTGGCCCGGCGAGTGGTCCATCACCGACACCAACTGCACCAGCGGGTTTTCCACCAGGTCGCGGAACACGCTCAAGGTGTCGGGGTGGCACAGCTCGCAGCGCAGGTGCAGGCGGTGTTCGGCGCGGGTCAGGCCGGCGCTTTCTGCCGAGACGATGGCATTGAGCATCGCCGGCAGTTTTTGCATGCGGTTGCCCTTGGGGTTCACGTCGCCGATGGACACCGCGTCGAATACCGTGGTGATGCCGGCCGCGATGATTTGCGCGTCATGGCTGAGCACCGCCGAGGTCGACGGCCAGTCCACGCCGGGGCGCGGGGTCATGTGTTTTTCCAGGTTGTCGGTGTGCAGTTCCACCAGCCCCGGCAGCAGGAAATCACCGTCGAGGTCCTGGGCCTGGGGCAACTGGCTGCGGCCTTCGGCGATGTCGACGATCCGTCCGTCCCGCAGCACTACGCTGCCAAGGAACATGCGATCCGCCGTCACCAGCCGGGCATTACTGAGGATCTGTTCAGCGGGCATGGGCGTATTCCTCTTGGGCAACGGGCGCGGGAGTCATGTCGAAATGGCGGTCGGCGACCGCTTCACGGGCGGCGCGGTCGTGGAAGATGCCGATCAGTGCGGCACCGCCGGCCTTGGCTTCGTTCATCAGTTCCAGCACCACCTGGCGGTTGCTGTCGTCGAGGGACGCGGTGGGTTCGTCCAGCAGCATCACCGGCCAGTCCACCATAAAGCCGCGGGCGATGTTGACCCGCTGCTGCTCGCCGCCGGAGAACGTGCCGGGTGCCAACTGCCATAGGCGCTGGGGAATGTTCAGGCGGGTCAGCAGATGCTCGGCGCGGGACTGTGCATTGGCCTTCGACCAGCCACGGGCCAGGGCGGGCTCCATCACCACATCCAGGCAGGCCACGCGCGGGATCACCCGCAGAAACTGGCTGACGTAGCCCAGGGTCTGCTGGCGCACTTGCAACACCTCCCGAGGCTCGGCACCGACCAGCTCCAGCCATTCGCCGAGGTGCTGCACACGAATGCTGCCGCCTGCCGGTAAATAGTTGCCGTACAAGGTGCGCAGCAGCGTACTTTTACCGGCGCCGGACTGCCCATGCAGCACCAGGCATTCACCGCCTTTTACGCTGAATTCCACTGCGCGCAGCACGTTCAGCACCACGCCGTTCTGCTGGTGCAGGGTGAAGGTTTTCGAGAGGTCACGGACCTCGATCAAGGCATTCATCATGGCTGCAATACCGAAGACACCAGCAGTTGAGAGTAAGGGTGCTGTGGATCGTCGAGGATCTGGTCCGTCAGGCCGGTTTCCACCACCCGGGAACGGCGCATCACCATCAGGCGGTCGGCCAGCAGGCGTGCCACGGCGAGGTCGTGGGTCACGATCACCACCGCCAGGTCCAGCTCGCGAACGAGACCACGCAGCAGGTCGAGCAAGCGCGCCTGTACCGATACATCCAGGCCGCCAGTGGGTTCGTCCATAAACACAAGGCGCGGACTGGAGACCAGGTTGCGGGCGATTTGCAGGCGCTGTTGCATGCCGCCGGAAAAGGTCCGGGGCAAGTCGTCGATGCGCTGCGGGTCGATTTCTACCTGGCCGAGCCAGTCGAGGCCGGCGCCACGCAGTTGCTCATAGTTGCGCACGCCTTGAGCCATCAAGCGCTCGCCGATGTTGGCGCCGGCCGACACGCCCATGCGCAAACCGTCCCGTGGGTTTTGCTCGACAAAGCCCCACTCGGTGCGCAGCAAGGTGCGGCGTTCGGCTTCGCTAGCGCTGTACAGATCCAGCCACTCGCCGTCCTTGCCGCGATAGCCGATGTTCCCGGCCTGCGGCGGCAAACGTCCGCTGAGCAACGAGAGCAAAGTGGACTTGCCCGAGCCGGATTCGCCAACAATCCCCAGCACCTCGCCGGGGTACAAATCGAAGCTGACGTCCTGGCAGCCCTTCTCTTCGCCGTATAACAACGACAGGTCACGCACTTGCAAAAGAGGCTGGCTCACTGGTTGTTCTCCTTGACCCGTTGGGCGCAATACCAGGTGTCGGAACACACAAAACTCTGGGTACCGGCATCGTCCAGAATCAGCTCATCGAGGAACGATTCATGGCTGCCGCAGATGGCGCAGTTGTGTTCCCACTTCTGCACTTCGAACGGGTGGTCTTCAAAGTCCAGGCTGGTGACCTGGGTGTACGGCGGCACCGCGTACAGACGCTTTTCGCGACCGGCACCGAACAGCATCAGCGCCGGGCTCATGTCGAGTTTCGGGTTGTCGAATTTCGGGATCGGCGAGGGGTCCATCACGTAGCGCTCATCCACCATCACCGGGTAGGCGTAGCTGGTGGCGATATGGCCGAAGGTGGCGATGTCCTCGTAAAGTTTTACGTGCATCACCCCGTAGTCATTCAGGGCGTGCATGGTGCGGGTCTCGGTTTCCGACGGCTCGATAAAGCGCAGCGGCTCCGGGATCGGCACCTGGTAGACCATGATCTGGTCCGCGTGCAACGGAGTTTCCGGGACACGGTGGCGGGTCTGGATCACCGTGGCGTCCGGGGTGCTTTCAGTGGTGGCGACGCCGGCGGTGCGCGCGAAAAAGCGGCGGATCGACACGGCGTTGGTGGTGTCGTCGGCGCCCTGGTCGATGACCTTGAGCACGTCGTCAGCCCCCAGGATCGCGGCGGTCAGCTGCATGCCGCCGGTGCCCCAACCGTAAGGCAGCGGCATCTCGCGGCCACCGAACGGCAC
This sequence comes from Pseudomonas sp. PAMC 26793, assembly GCF_000313235.1. Lineage (NCBI taxonomy): Bacteria > Pseudomonadati > Pseudomonadota > Gammaproteobacteria > Pseudomonadales > Pseudomonadaceae > Pseudomonas > Pseudomonas sp. PAMC 26793. The sequence goes on along the minus strand of NZ_AMXG01000035.1, from coordinate 42,533 downwards.
CTGGTAACCGGGGATCGCCACGGCCTTGAGCAAGGCGCGGCGGATCATGCGTTTGGTCTGCTCGTCGAGGTAGGCGAAGTTGTACGCAGGGTCACGGGCAGGTGTTTGGGTCAGGTCATTCATGGCGCGTGCCCTCGGCCGGTTGGCGCAGTTTGCGGATCAATTCCAGCTCGGACTGGAAGTCCACGTAGTGAGGCAATTTAAGGTGGGAAACGAAGCCCGCCGCCTCGACGTTGTCGCAGTGGGACAGCACGAATTCTTCCTGCTGGGCCGGCGAGACGATCTCTTCGTTGAACTCATTGGCCCGCAGCGAGCGGTCCACCAGCGCCATGCCCATCGCCTTGCGCTCGGCATGCCCGAATGCCAGGCCGTAGCCCCGGGTGAACTGCGCCAGCTCGGTGGCCGAGCCGACGAACTGGTTGACCATCTCGCACTCGGTGACTTCGATGCTGCCCAGGCAGATCGGGAAACCCAACTCTTGCGGGTCGATCCACACCTCGACGTCACCGATGCGAATCTCACCGGCAAACGGGTGGTTGCGGCCGTAGCCGCGTTGGGTCGAGTAACCCAGCGCCAGCAGGAAACCTTCGTCGCCACGGGCCAGGGCTTGCAGGCGCTGGGCACGGTTGGCCGGGTATTCCAGCGGGTCGCGGGTGATGTCGGCGACGCTGCCGGTGTCGTCGGATTCGTTCTTGATCAGCCCTTCCTTGGCCAGCAAGCCGAGTACCCGAGGGCATGGTTCAAGGGCAGCCTCCGGCGTGGTTTGCGGGCCCGGGTATTCACCTTCCGCCAGCAGCGCGAAGTCCAGCAGACGGTGGGTGTAATCGAAAGTCGGGCCCAGCAGTTGCCCGCCCGGCACGTCCTTGAAGGTGGCCGACAACCGCCGGCTCAGGGACATCTGCGCAGTATCGATCGGTAGGCTCGGACTGAAGCGCGGCAACGTCGTGCGGTAGGCCCGCAGCAGGAAGATCGCTTCCACCAGATCTCCCGCCGCTTGCTTGATCGCCAGCGCAGCCAGCTCTGTGTCGTACAGCGAGCCTTCGCTCATCACTCGCGCCACCGCCAAAGGCAGTTGCTCGCGGATCTGCTCCACGCTCAGTTCCGCAATGGAGGTATCGCCCCGGCGTTTTTTCGCCAGCAGGCGGTGGGCATTGTCGATGGCCTGTTCGCCACCCTTGACGGCTACGTACATCAGGCATGCTCCTGTGTAATTCGAGTGCTGCGTGGCAGGCCGATCAGGTGATGGCCGGCGGCGAACAACATGTCCAGGCCACGGGGAAACGTCTCGCGGCGTTGACGTTCAAGCCAGAACGCCTGGGGCACCGGCAGGTTGACCTGACGCTGGGTCTTGATCCCCGGACCGCGCCAGTTCAAGGCGCGACCGGCTTCCAGGTCGGTCAACTGGACCAGCAAGGTGCAGGACTGATCGGGGTAGCGGTCATTGCCGTGGTCGAAGCCGCTGAGGTCGAGCAAGTCCTGTTCACCGAGCAAGGCGAACGCGGCCTCTTCACGGTTGGCGGTCAGCGGGCAGCCGCAGTGGAACGCCAGGTTGGCGCGAATCAGCGGTGTGTCGAAGCACGGCGCCAGCCACAGCGGCGTGTCCATATCCAGCAGCGCCAGGCACAGCGCGTAGGTAGCGGGGGCCAGGCCTTCAAGGCTTGGGGCCGCGGGCAAGGACTGGATCAGGCCGGGCTCGGCGAGGGCCTTGAGGGCGCCGCGAAAACCGCGCTGGGCGCCCAGCACCGGGTCTACAAAGGCCGGTTGCAAGCGTTGGGCATTCATCAGTTTTCTCCTCGAACCAGGGTGAAGAACTCGACCTTGGTGGCGGCGGTGTCGGCCTCTTTGTGCGCCCGGCGTTCGGCCTGGGCGTTGGCCAGTGAGCCGATCAGGTCGCTGAGCCAGGGGCTCGGGTGCGCGCCCTGCAAATGCGCATCCGCCAGGGCCGCCAGTTCGGCATGGACCTTGTCGCGCCCGGCCAGGTAGCTGTAGCCGGTGCGCCCGTCCGCCAGGCGCACCACGCAGCGGGTCACGCTCATTTCGCCGAGGTTGAACGGCGCGCCATTGCCGCCCATGCGACCGCGCACCAGGGTCATGCCGATTTCCGGGGCGCGGATCAGTTGGTAATCCACGTCGCGCAGGGCGTCTTCATGGGGCAGCAATTCACTGCGAAAGGCGCGGGCGAGCACGCCGATCCAGTGTTGACGCGGGGACAGGTTCATCGAGGTCTCCATCAGGTCACCACTTGGTACTGGAAGCGATCCGAGCGGCTGGTGGACTGCGCCAGCTCCACCGGGCGGCCGTCGCGATCGCGGGAAAGGGTGAATACAGTCAGCGCCGGCAAGTGCCGGGGCATCATCAGCAGTGCGGCTTCGTCGCGGTTGGGCAAACGCGCGCCGATCAGGCTCTGGGTGCGGGTCAACGGCAGGTCGCGTTCACGCAGGTACTGGCGCAGGGAGCCGCCGTTGTAATCCGCCAGCAACGGTGCATGGCTGGCGCAGTAACGATGGCGGATCAGGCTGACCGGCTGGTGGTCGAGCTTGCGCAGGGTCTGCAGCTCGATCATTGGCGCCATCTCGGCGATGCCCAATTGCTGCGCCTCTTCGCGGCTGGCGAAGCAGTAGCGACGCTTGAGCAGCATCGCTTCCACGCCCACGCCTTGGGCCGACAACGACTGGCTGTAGGAGGTCTCGGCCCCCATCGGGTAAATCAGCGGGCGGTCCAACACTTGGGTGCCCTTGCCCTGGCGGCGCAACAGGCTGCCTTCGAACACCAGCTCATCGATGGCGCGGCGCAGGGTGTGGCGGTTGACACCGAAGCGTTCAGCCAACTGCACCTCGCCCGGCAGGAATTCACCGGCCTGGTAGCTGCTCAGTTCGCGGCGCAGGATGTCGGCGAGTTCGCGGTACACCGGCTCATCTTGTCTAGACAACTGCATGCTTAAAAAAAGCGCCCTGGGGCACCCCTCCGACGTCAGATGAACTGCTTGCGCAGGCGTTGGGACAGCACGTCGATACAGCTCACCACCACGATGATCACCAGCAGCACCGCGCAGGTCTGCACGAACTGGAAAGCGCGGATGTTCTCCCAGAGGATCACCCCGATCCCGCCGGCACCGACCATCCCCACCACCGTCGCCGAGCGCACGTTGGCCTCGAAGCGGTAGAGCGCGTAGGACACCCACAGCGGCATCACTTGCGGGATCACGCCGTAGATCACTTCCTGCAAGGCACTCGCGCCGGTGGCTCGCACACCTTCAACGGGGCCCGGGTCGATGGCTTCGACGGCTTCGGCAAACAGCTTGGCGAGGACCCCGGTGGTGCTGATCCACAAAGCCAGCACACCCGCGAAAGGACCGAGGCCCACCGCGACCACGAACAACATGGCGAATACCATTTCGTTGATCGAGCGGAACGCATCCATCACCCGGCGCAGTGGCTGGTGAATCCACCACGGCGTGATGTTGTCGGCGCACAGGATGCCCAGCGGCACCGAGCAGACAATCGCCAGCACCGTGCCCCAGAGGGCGATTTGCACGGTGACGATCATCTCCTTGAGGTAGGAGCGCCATTCGTGGAAGTCCGGCGGGAAGAAGTCGGCGGCGAAAGTCGCCATGTTCCCGGAATCGCGGTACAGCGCCAGCGGGTTCATCTCGGCGCCGTGCCAGGCCCAGGCCAGCAGGATCAGGAACAGGCCCCAGCCCAGGTATTGCGGCCAAGTCCTTTTGCCCACTGCTTCAGCATGCAAGGTAGTCATGGGTCACTCTCGGTGTAGGGTTGGAACTGGGCTTAATGTGGGAGCGGGCTTGCTCGCGAATGCGGTGACTCAGTCGCCGGATGCGTTGAATGACGCACCGTATTCGCGAGCAAGCCCGCTCCCACATGAACCCGATTCCTACAGGGGGTTAGCCGTTGGCTGCGGTCTTTTTGTCCAGTTCGGTGATGCGCTGTTGCAGCTTGGCGAGGTCGGCGTCGATATCCGCGAGCTTCTTGGCCTTGTCAGCGGCTTCCAGCTTGTCGTCGGCGCTGATGGTGGTGCGCTGCTTGAACAGCTCCAGCTGGCGGATCGGCAACAGCTGGTCGTCGCTGGACTTGAGGAACTTGCCCAGTTGCATGTTCTTCAGCACGGCCTTCTCTTCGTCGGTGTCACCGTAGTTGGCGAAGAAATCGCGGATCTTGGTCTTCTCGCTGTCGCTCAGGGCCTTGCTCCACACCATCGGGTCGGCGGGGATCAGCGGCGACTTCCAGATCACCTTGAGCATCGCGGCCTTTTCCGGCTGGGTGACTTCCAGGCGGTCCCAGCTTTCGGTGTTGAAGGTGGCAACGTCCAACTGCCCCTTGGCCACGCTCAGTGCGTTGACTTCATGGCTGGAGTTGAGGGTGCGCTTGAAGGCGGTGGCGGCGTCGACATGGTTCTTGGCGAACACGTAGTAGCCGGGTACCAGGTAGCCCGAGGTGGAGTTCGGGTCACCGTTGCCGAAGGTCAGGTTCTTGGCGTTCTTGAGCATGTCATCGACGTTGTTGATCGGGCTGTCCTTGCGCACGATCAGCACGCTCCAGTAGCCGGCAGCCCCGTTGGCGGCGGCGGTCTGGGCGAAGATTTCGCCGTTGGAACGGTCTACCGCTTCCATCGCCGCCTTGTTGCCCAGCCAGGCCACGTCGACCTTGTTGAAACGCATGCCCTGAATCAGGCCGGCGTAGTCGGAGGCGAAAGTGGCGTTGATGGTCAGGCCGGTCTTCTTGTGCATGTCATCCAGAAAGGGCTGCCAGATGCTCTTGAGGTTCTGCGAAGACTCGGTGGACATGATGCCGAAATTGATCGCCTTGTCGGCGGCCTGGGCGTTGCCCATGGCCACGCTGGCTAACAGCACGGCGGACAGAAACACATGACCGATACGGTTCAACATGGAGAGGATTCCTGTGGGTCGTTAGTAAGGTTTCAAGCGCGGGCCAGGGCCAACCGTGCGGGGACGACGGGTGTGCGGGTCTGGTCGGAAAACATCAGGCTGGTGTCGACATCAGCACCGTACAAATCATTGAGGAACTGGCTGCTCAGGTCGCTGGCCTGCCCATCGAAGTGAATCCGCCCACCCTTGAGCGCCACGGCTCGGGGGCAATAGCGCATGGCGTAATCGACCTGGTGAAGGGTGACCACCACGGTCTTGCCGTCGCGGCCGTTGATGTCGGCGAGGATCTCCATGACCTTGCGCGCCGACTCCGGGTCCAGGGAGGCGATGGGTTCATCGGCGAGGATCACTTCGGCGCGTTGCGTCAAAGCGCGGGCAATGGCTACGCGCTGCTGCTGGCCGCCGGACAAGGTAGAGGCGCGTTGCGCGGCCAGGTCCGCCAGGCCGACACGGGCCAGGGACTCCATGGCGAACTGTTTTTCCTCGGCGTTGAACAACCCGAGGTTGCCACGCCAGCTCGGCATGCGGCCCAGGCAACCGAGCAGCACGTTGTCGAGCACGCTCAGGCGGTTGACTAGGTTGAACTGCTGGAAGATGTAGCCGATGTCGGCGCGCAGGCGCCGCACCTTGCCATTCAACCGCCCGCTGGCCTGCACTTCCCGGCCCAGCACCTTGACGCTGCCGCCGTGGCTCTTGTCGCAACAGGCCAGGCCCGCGAGGTGGCGCAGCAAAGTGGATTTGCCGGAGCCGGAAGCGCCAATCAGCGCGACCATCTCACCGGTGGCAACGGTAAGCTCGAGGTCGACCAATGCGGATTTTTTCGCAAAGGTCTTGTTCAGATGATCGACATGGATAGCTGGAGTCATGGGCTTCTCTGTCTGGTTGAACAGCCGTCCGTGGCTGCGTTTGAGTTCAAACGACAGTAGGCGCGGGCTGTGTCAGCCCTATGACTTGCACATGACTGGAGTAAAACCGTTTGATGAAGGTTTGATGAAAGGTTGGAAGTAGCTGTAGGACTTTGATCGTTCCCACGCTCTGCGTGGGAATGCCGCCTCGGACGCTCTGCGTCCAGCTGGGGATGGAAGGTTGAAGTCTTGCGCAGTGGTGACGCGGAGCGTCACGGGATGCATTCCCACGCAGAGCGTGGGAACGATCTAATGAAAGGTCTTCGCCCGGGGTTGGAAATGTGCCGGACTGTGGTGCAATAGCTGGTGTCAATATGTGCAAGAGCGCAACGTGATGGGAAAAGACAAGGCATGTCCGGTCGTTCTGCGAACCCGCCAATCGCTGGAAATCCTCGCCTTCAAACACCCACTGGCCGGCCTTCAACTGGTCAAGGGCAGCGTGGAGCCTGGCGAAAGCACCGACGCAGCTGCGATTCGGGAATTACAGGAAGAAGCCGGGATAACCGGCAAGGTGATACGTGACCTGGGCACTTGGCACTCAGCGTCCACGGGGCATACATGGGCCTTTCATCAATGCCTGATCCCTGAAGACCTGCCAGATACCTGGACCCATTTTGCAGAGGATGATGGCGGCCACGAGTTCCAGTTCTTCTGGCACCCGCTGGCGAGCGAGTCGTCAGAAGAGTGGCATCAGGTGTTTAAAGATGCCCTGGAGTTTCTAAAGTCGCGCCTTGCCGAGATCTAACTGGCAACGTAAATCCAATGTGGGAGCCGGGCTTGCCCGCAATAGCGGTGTATCAGCAACAGTTTCAAAACCTGATACACCGCTATCGCAGGCAAGCCAGCTCACACATTTTGATTTTCATCAGGTTCAAATTCGTCGGTGTTATTGGGCGATGCGGGCGCGCAATCGCGGCATTATAAAATCCAGAAACGCCCGCAGCTTCAGCGGTAACGGTGACTGGCCTTTGTGCACCAAACTGATGGGCAGCGGCGCCGACTCATATGCCTCAAGCACCACCGCCAATGCCTCTTCCCGCAGCGCATCCGCCACTTGATACGACAGCACCCGAATCACCCCAACTCCCAACGTCGCCGCCGCAATCGCCGCTTCTGCGGTGTTCACCGACAACCGCGAATGCACCGGTACCGAGAGCCCGGTTTTACCCGCGCCAAATCCCCACGCCCCTTGGGATGCCAGCACTTCGAAAGTGATGCAGTCATGTGCCGCTAGGTCCTGGGGTTCGGCTGGTATACCGCGAGCGGCGAGGTACGCCGGGCTGGCACACACCACCCGCCGCACCGTGCCCACCTGCATGGCCTTGAGCGAGCTGTCGGGCAGTTCACCGATGCGCACGGCCACGTCGCAATGTTCTTCCATCAGGTGCACGACGCGGTCGGTGAGGATCAGGTTGATGTCGATCTCCGGGTACTGCGCCAGAAATTCTGCCACCACCGGCACGATGTGCAGCCGTCCGAAGACCACGGGTGCGGTGACCACCAATTCGCCCCGGGGCTGGGAATATTCGCCGGTGGCCGCGCGCTCAGCCTCGCTGATGTCTTCAAGAATCCGCCGGCACGCGTCGAGGTAGGAGGCGCCGGCATCGGTCAACGACAGCTGGCGCGTGGTGCGGTGCAGCAGGCGGGTTTTCAGGTGCGTCTCAAGTTCAGCCACCTTGCGGCTGACGCTGGCCAGCGGCATGTCGAGGCGCCGCGCGGCAGCGGTCAGGCTGCCTGCATCAACCACGGCAACGAAGATGGACATGGATTCAAGACGGTTCATGGCAACCTATCAAATTCTGGAAGGATGATTCCAAATCCTAGGGGATTATCCTGCCAAGCGCGAGTGCGTAACGTTGTCCACTCATCTCCGCCCCCGGAGACCTGCATTGAAGGAGATCGCCGTGAGTGGCCAACCGATGACATCCCACACTTCCACAGCCCCTGCGGTCGCGCCGCGCGGCAAGATCATCATGATGGCGGTGATCGCCGGCGCGGTGATCACCAATATTTACTGCACCCAGCCGATCCTGCCACTGATCGCTTCGGACATGGGCGTGGACGTGACCACCGTGGACCTGGTGGCCGGTTCCGCTCTGTTGGGTTTTGCTACCGGGCTGGCGTTGCTGCTGCCGATGGGCGACCGTTTTGACCGGCGCAAACTGGTGCTGGGGCAAATCGCCCTGGCATTCTGTTTCGCCCTGGCGGCGGCGTTTTCACCGGGTATCTGGGCGCTGGTCACAGCATCTTTTGGCTTGGGGATTGTGAGCTGTGTACCGCAGCAGCTGGTGCCGTTCGCGGCGGTGATGTCACAGCCCCACGAACGTGGGCGCAATGTGGGCACGGTGGTCAGCGGGATCATGGTGGGCATTCTGCTGGGGCGCACGATCGCCGGCGTGGTCGGTGAGGCTTATGGCTGGCGGGCGGTGTACGCGATGGAAGCGGCCTTCATGATCCCGGTGTGGATCGCCGCCGCCAAGCTGCTGCCACGGGGCGTGCCCAGCACCAACCTGTCCTACCCTCGCCTGCTGGCTTCGCTGTGGCCGCTGATGCGCGACAACAGCCCGATTCGCCAGTCGATGATGGTGCAGGCGTTGTTGTGGGCTTGCTTCAATGCGTTCTGGGTGAATCTGGCAGCGTTGCTGGCCCACGGGCCGTGGCAGTTGGGCAGTGCCTGGGCCGGTGGCTTCGGGATTATCGGGGCGGCAGGTGCATTGGCGGCGTCGCTTGGTGGACGGGCTTCCGACCGGTTGGGTTCACGCAAGGTGATTGGGGCGAGTATTGGTATTGTCACCTTGGCATTCCTGCTGCTGGCGGGGGCAGAAACCTCGATTATTTTGCTGGTGCTGGGGGTGATCGTGCTGGATATCGGGGTGCAGTCGGGGTTGGTGTCGAATCAGACGCGGGCGTTTGCGGTGGACCCGAAAGCCCAGGGCCGCATCAACAGTTTGTACATGACGGCGACGTTTTTTGGCGGCGCGGTGGGGGCGACGGTCAGCGGCTGGTTGATGGAACGGTTGGGCTGGATGGGGATTGTCGAGTTTGGGGTGATGCTGGGGGTGATTGCCGGGGTGATCCATTGGATAGGTGCGTCGAGGCAGACTGAGGAGCAGGCGTAGTTTCAAATCAAACGAGATTAAAAATGTGGGGGGCTTGCTCGCGAATACGGTATATCAGTGCCCGATTTGTTGGCTGACACACCGTATTCGCGAGCAAGCCCGCTCCCACATTTGAGCTTTGTTGTTGGGTGGACTGTATTCCAAACCAGCCATGAAAAAGGCGACCCGAAGGTCGCCTTTTCTTATTGCGCGTACTGCTTGCTCAACCCCGGCGGCACGCCATGGACGTCGGTCTCTTCCCAAGGCCCGTTCGGGCTGATGGAGCGGCTCCAGCCGTTGCTCCAACGGTAGTAGGTGCGCTGGCGGTAGAACGTGTCCGGCTGTTCATCCAGCACATACACCTGCATCTTCCCGTCCCAGTGGCTGGCAGCACCTGGCGGAGGTGCGAAGGTCGGCGAGGAGCTAGGCACCGGCTTCGACGGTTTGATCACCGGGCCGGAAGGCTGGGTGCCTGGCTGTGTGCTCGGCTGGGTCGACGGCCCTGTCGGTGGAATGGTCGGCCCGGTAGGCGACGGAGGCCGATGGACCGCACAAGCACTCAACCCCAATACCAGGCTGAGCAGGGTGATACGTGCGATAGCGGTCATGGGCATTTCCTCGAATTATTTATCCGGACTGTCGATGGTCAGCTGCTGCAGCGCAGTGGTGCTGCTGGCCAAGGGTTGGCTGCGGCCGATCCACTCGCCAGCTGTCGGAACACCTGCCCGGGATATGCGCGCAACCAGTTGGACTTCGGGAAAGTTGGACAGTTTCAACTGCGGCATCATCGCGTCGGCATCGCCCAGTTCGACGGTGATCGGCAGGTCGGCGACGGTCACGCGCTTGGCGGCCAATGGCGCCGGCGGGCCTTTGACGGCGCGGGCGAAAATGAACACGCTGTCGGTCGGAAAGGCCTTGGCCTTCACATCCGGCGCCAGGTCCACACGCACTTGCATCTGCTTTTGTGCCTTCACGGGCGCCACGCTACCGCCGCTCTCTCTGAGCTTCTCGGCAGCCCGGTCAATCCCGCCTTGCAGTGCGACACGGGAGTTGTCTTCCGGCGGCAGTTGCGCCAGCAGGCGGTTCCAGTAGTCGATCGCTTCCTGGTAACGCTGGCCTTCAAAGGCGGCGATGCCCAGCAGGCCAAGGCTGGTGACTTCTTTCGGATCGAGTTTCAGTGCTTCGTCGGTCAAGGCCTGGACCTTGGGCGACCACTGTTTGTTGTCGGCAAAGTACTGGGCCTGGGCCCACTGGCCAAGCAATTCCGGCTGGCGGCCGGCCAGGGCCACGGTGCGTTCGAAGACTTTGGCCGCATCGGCGGAACGGTCCTGGGCCATGTAGGCGCGACCGAGGAAGTACAGGCCTTCGGGCGAGTCCGGCTGGGCCGCTGCGGCGCGCTCAAGGCGGCGGGTCATGTCTTCCATGGACACCGGCGGCTGGGAGAATTCGCGGGTCAGTTCGACCTTGTCACTGGCGCCGTAATGCAGGTACAGCGCCACGCCCAGCACCGGCACCAGAAAGGCCGCGAGCAACGGCAACGGTTTGCCGAGGCGTGACTCCCGGGGCTTTTCCACACCTTCGGTATCGGCCAGCAACTCACGGGCCGCTTCGGCGCGCCCGCTGTCCAGTTGGGCCGCATCCAGCACGCCTTCGGACTGCTGGGTTTGCAGCTCCGCCACACGTTCTTGATACAGCGCCACGTTCAGCGCGGTGCGATCCTCTTCACGCTGGGCACGGCGGCCGCGTAACACCGGGATCAGCAGGAAACTCAAGGCAATCAGAAGCAGCAGACCGGCTGCGAGCCAGAAATCAATCATCAGTTTTTTTGTCCAGCAGTTGGTCGAGGCGTTGACGCTCATCGACGGAAAGCGAGTCCGAGCCATCGGCCGGGGCGACACGACGGCGGCGCACAATCACCGCCATCACCACGACACCGGCGAGCAACAACCCGGCCGGGCCGAACCACAGCAGCGCAGTCTTGCCGGTGAGCGCCGGCTTGTAGCGCACGAAGTCACCGTAGCGGTCGACCATGAAGTCGATGATCTGCTGATTGTCCTTGCCCTCGCCGAGCATGCGGAAAATCTCTTTGCGCAGGTCGGCGGCGATCGGTGCGTTGGAGTCGGCGATGTCCTGGTTCTGGCACTTGGGGCAGCGCAGTTCCTTGGTCAGTTCGCGAAAACGCTCGCGGTCTCCGTCCTTGGCAAATTCGTAGGTGTCGATGGCGGCGTGGGCCACGCCGACCATGCTCAAGCCCAATACAGCGGCGGCTAACCAACGCTTCATGGCTTGGCCTCATCCACCAGCGCCTGGTATTTGGCGGCCAGTTGTTCGCGCCACACCACTTCATCGATCACGCCCACGTACTTGTCGCGGATCACGCCCTTGGCGTCGATGAAGAAGGTTTCCGGGGCGCCGTAGACGCCGAGGTTCAGGCCGAGGTTGCCGTCTTCGTCGCGGATATCCAGCTGGTACGGGTTATGGAACTCTGCCAGCCACTTCAGGGCGGCAGCGTTGTCGTCCTTGTAGTTAATGCCGTAGATCACCACGCCCTGCTCCGCCAGCTTGTTCAGCACCGGGTGCTCGACGCGGCAGGAAATGCACCAGGTGCCCCACACATTGACCAGCGCCGGTTTGCCCAGCAAGTCAGCCTGGGTCAGGGTTTTGTCGCCCTGCACCGTCGGCAGCGAGAACGCCGGGAATTGTTTGCCGATCATGGCCGACGGCAACTCGGCCGGGTCCAGGTACAGCCCGCGATACAGGAACACCGCCACCACCAGGAACGCCGCCAGGGGTAACACCATCAACCAACGCTTCATACCGCCGCTCCTTGCAGGCCGAGGGCTTCACGCACCCGGCTCTTGACCTTGACCCGGTAGCGCCGGTCCATCGCTGCCAGCAAACCACCGAAGCCAGTGAGCAGGCCGCCGAACCAGATCCAGCGCACAAACGGTTTGACGTGGACCCGCACGGCCCAGGCGCCATCGCCCAGCGGTTCACCCAGGGCGACGTAGAGGTCGCGGGTGAAACCGGCGTCGATCCCGGCTTCGGTCATCATCGAGCTTTGTACGGTGTACAGGCGTTTTTCCGGGTGCAACACCGCCACTTCCTTGCCATTGCGCACCACACGTACGGTGCCTTTGTCGGAGGTGAAGTTCGGGCCTTCGAAGTGCTTGGCGCCTTCGAAAATAAAGTGGTAACCGGCCAGGTCCATGGACTCGCCGGGCGCCAGGCGCAGGTCGCGCTCGGCACTGTTCTGGCTGGACAACACCACGCCCAGCGCACACACGGCGATGCCGATATGCGCGACCTGCATGCCCCAGTAGCTGCGGGTCATGGTCGGCAGGCCTTTGATCAAACCTTTGTGGCGGGTCTTGTCGATCAGGTCACGTACGCCGGCCAGCAATACCCAGGCAGCCAGCATGAAGGTGGCGAGCACGGCCCAGTTGAAGTCGCCGTAGGCTATACCGGCGATCACGGCCAGCGCGGCGCTGCCCAGCAGTACCGGGGTGAGCATGCCCACCAGCCATTTCACCGGGGTGTCTTTCCAGCGCACCAGTACGCCGACCGCCATCACCACCATCAACAGCGCCATCAACGGGATGAACAGTGCGTTGAAGTACGGCGGGCCGACGGACAGTTTGGCGCCGCTCAGGGCATCCAGGACCAACGGGTACAAGGTGCCGAGCAGGATCATCGAAGCCGCCACCACCAGCACCAGGTTATTGCCCAGCAACAGGGTTTCCCGGGACCAGAGGTTGAAGCCCACGTGGCTCTTGACCACTGGCGCACGCAGGGCGAACAGGGTCAGCGAGCCGCCGACCACGAACAGCAGGAAGATCAGGATGAACACGCCGCGCTCCGGGTCGGAGGCAAACGCGTGAACCGATGTCAGTACGCCGGAACGCACCAGGAACGTACCCAGCAGGCTCAGGGAAAACGCGGCGATGGCCAGCAACACGGTCCAGCTTTTGAACACGCCGCGTTTTTCAGTGACTGCCAACGAGTGAATCAGCGCCGTGCCCACCAACCAGGGCATGAAGGAGGCGTTTTCCACCGGGTCCCAGAACCACCAGCCGCCCCAGCCGAGTTCGTAGTAGGCCCACCAAGAGCCCAAGGTGATGCCGATGCCGAGGAACGCCCAGGCGACGATGGTCCACGGCCGCGACCAGCGCGCCCAGGCGGCATCGAGGCGTCCGCCGAGCAAGGCGGCGATGGCAAAGGCGAAGGCGACCGAGAACCCGACGTAGCCCATGTAGAGCATCGGCGGGTGCACGATCAGGCCGATGTCTTGCAGCAGCGGGTTGAGGTCGTGGCCGTCTACCGGGATCTGCGGCAGGATGCGGGTGAACGGGTTGGAAGTCATGATCAGGAACAGCAGGAAGCCGATGCTGATCATGCCCATCACCGCCAGCACCCGGGCCAGCATGACTTGCGGCAGTTGGCGGGAGAAGATCGAGACAGCAAAGGTCCAGCCGCCGAGGATCAACGCCCACAGCAGCAACGAACCTTCGTGGGCACCCCACACGGCACTGAACTTGTAGTACCAGGGCAAGGCGCTGTTGGAGTTGTTGGCGACATAGGCGACGGAAAAGTCGTCGGTCATGAAGGCGTAGGTCAGGCAACCGAAGGCGAACACCAGAAAGGCGAACTGGCCCCAGGCGGCCGGCTGGGCCAGGCTCATCCACAGGCGGTCACCGCGCCAGGCGCCCAGCAACGGGACCACGGCCTGGACGATGGCGAAGCACAGGGCGAGGATCATCGCCAACTGGCCCAGCTCTGGAATAAACAATGCGGACGTCATGACTTAGCCCTCCTTGGCGGGGGTCGGGGCGGATTGGCCGCTGTCTTTGAGGGCCTTGGTGACTTCCGGTGGCATGTATTTTTCATCGTGCTTGGCCAGCACTTCATCGGCCACTACCACGCCGTCGGCGTTGAGCTTGCCGAGGGCGACGATGCCCTGCCCTTCGCGGAACAGGTCCGGGAGGATGCCGCGGTAGGTGATGGTCACGGATTTGTTGAAGTCGGTGACGATGAATTTCACGTCCAGAGAGTCCCCGGAACGTTGCAGCGAGCCCTTCTCGACCATGCCACCGGCACGGATTCGCGTGTCCAGCGGTGCTTCGCCGTTGGCGATCTGGGTCGGGGTGTAGAACAGGTTGATGTTCTCCCGCAAGGCGCTCAGGGCCAGGGTCACGGCAATGCCCACACCGGCCATGATGGCCAGGATGATCAACAGACGCTTTCTACGCAGCGGATTCACTTTTCGGTCTCCCGGCGCAAACGACGCGCCTCTTGTTGCAGGTAACGCTTGCGGGCCAGGATCGGCGCGGCGACGTTGAGGGCCAGCACCGCCAGGCAGATGCCATAGGCCGTCCAGACGTACAGGGCGTGATGGCCCATGGCGAGAAAATCACTGAAAGAGTTGAAGCTCATCCACGGGCTCCCAGGCTGTTTTGCACTTCGGCCTTGACCCAACTGGTGCGGGCTTCACGCTTGAGCACTTCGAGGCGCATGCGCATCAGCAGCACGGCGCCGAAGAAGCAGTAGAACCCCAGCACCATCAGCAGCAGTGGCGCCCACATTTCCACGGGCATTGCCGGCTTTTCGGTGAGGGTGAAGGTGGCGCCCTGGTGCAGGGTGTTCCACCACTCCACCGAGTATTTGATGATCGGGATGTTGATCACGCCGACAATCGCCAGCACCGCGCAGGCCTTGGCGGCGCTGTCACGGTTGCTGATGGCGTTGCCCAGGGCGATCAGGCCGAAATACAGGAACAGCAGGATCAGCATCGAGGTGAGGCGCGCGTCCCAGACCCACCACGAACCCCAGGTCGGCTTGCCCCAGATCGCCCCGGTGACCAGCGCCACGGCGGTCATCCAGGCACCGATGGGCGCGGCGCATTGCAAGGCGACGTCCGCCAGCTTCATCTTCCACACCAGGCCGACGACGCCGCACACCGCCAGCATCACGTAGCAGGACTGGGCCAGCATCGCGGCGGGAACATGGATATAGATGATGCGAAAGCTGTTGCCTTGCTGGTAGTCCGGCGGCGCGAAGGCCAGGCCCCAGACCAGGCCGATGCCGATCAGCAATACGGCGGCGATGCTCAACCACGGCAGCAGTTTGCCACTGATGCCGTAAAACCATTTGGGCGAGCCGAGCTTGTGAAACCAGGTCCAGTTCATGCTGTTTCCATCACGGTTGCTTCTCGTCGTTGCGAGAAGCTTAGGGTCTTTACTGGTTAAGGTTATATCGCTTAACCAGACCTCATTATTCGCCGACGCTGATCTTCAGGCCAGCCGCTATAGCAAAGGGTGTCAGGGTTACCGCCAGGGCGGCCAGGCTGCCAAGCCACAGGAGGTAACCGGTCGCCGGCATGCCCTGGAGCGCGGCTTGCAAAGCACCGCTGCCCAGGATCAACACCGGGATATACAAAGGCAGAATCAGCAGGGCCAACAACAGGCCGCCGCGTTTCAAACCGACCGTCAGCGCCGCACCTACGGCGCCTAACAAACTGAGCACCGGCGTACCCAGCAATAATGACAGGAGCAACACCGGCAGGCACTCGGTGGGCAATCCCAGCATCATCGCCAGCAACGGCGCGAGCAATACCAGCGCCAGGCCGGAAAACGCCCAGTGTGCCAGTACCTTGGCCAATACCAGAAGTGGCAGGGGGTGCGACGAAAGGACCCACTGCTCAAGGGAACCATCTTCGAAATCACTGCGAAACAGCCCGTCCAGCGAGAGCAGGACCGACAAAAGCGCCGCCACCCAGACCAGTCCCGGAGACAAGGTTTGCAACAGTTTAGTCTCGGGGCCCACCGCCAACGGGAAGAGCGCGATCACTATCGCGAAGAACACCAGCGGGTTGGCCAATTCGGCCGGGCGGCGACAGAGTAACCGCGCTTCGCGGGCGACCAACAGGGCAAAAACACTCATACCGACCACCGGCCCAGGTCGAGGTCGCGGTAACCGGCAGGCATGCGCGTCAAGGTGTGGTGAGTGGTCAGGACCACCATACCGCCCTGCTCGCAGTGCGCGGCAAGGTGTTCTTCCAACTGGGCGACGCCTTGTTTGTCGAGGGCGGTGAAGGGTTCGTCGAGAATCCACAGCGGCGGGCCGTCCAGATACAAACGGGCCAGGGCCACGCGGCGCTGCTGGCCGGCGGACAGGGTGTGGCAGGGAACGTCTTCGAAACCCTTCAGGCCAACGGCAGCGAGGGCCTGCCAGATCGCCTCGCGGCTTGCGGGATGATGCAGGGCGCTGAGCCAACTGAGGTTTTCTTCGGCAGTGAGCACATCCTTGATCCCGGCGGCGTGGCCGATCCAGATCAGGTTGCGCGCCAGCTCGGTGCGTTGCTCGTGCAACGGTTTGCCATTGAGCCGCACTTCCCCCGCCGTCGGCTGCATCAGGCCGGCCAGCAGGCGCAACAGGCTGGTCTTGCCGCTGCCGTTGGGGCCGCTGACCTGCACCATGTCGCCGCCCGCCAGACGCAGTTCGAGGTGTTCGAACAGCATCCGCAGGTCACGTTCACAGGCGAGCGCTACGGCTTCTAGAAGAGGGCTGGTCAAGAGATCGCGGGCCTTTACGGTTCAAGTCGGCGGTGGAACGGCCGTTAAAGAGATGCACATTAACTGCTTTGGCGACCGTTTTTAGAGAGCTGGATCAATCAGTTGTGTTGTTTTTAACGCTCTCTTTGAAGACGGGCGGCATTATACATGTGATGCCCTACTCTAAAGAGGGCAATTTCCCTTGAGACGGCGCGCACGATGACCGGTGAGATCAATCTTCCCACGCTTCCTCCGACGCTGCCGGCCGGGCCTGCGCCCGCGCCTGCGACGGGTGAGCTGCTGAAACTGCTGGAGCCGCAGACCGGCCTGATTGACCCCGGGAAAACCGTGAATGCCGAGGTGCTGGCGCTGAAACAAGGCGGCGATGCCTTTCAGTTATTGCTCAAGCTGACCCTGGAAGGCGGCCGGCAAACCCTGGTGCAGGCCAGCAGCAGCCAGCCGCTGCCGCTTGGCGCCCAGGTGGAAGTCAGCCAGACCCCTTCGGGCAATTTGTCCATCAGCCTTCAGCAGGCGTTGAGTTCCAGCGTGGCTGCGCTGACTCGCATCGACACCACCCAACTGCCGGTGGGCACCCTGCTGCAAGGCAAGGTGCTGACCACCCAGACGCTGCCCCAGGGTGCCAACCAGCCGGTGGTGTATCGCTCGCTGGTGTCGGTGCTCAATAACGTCCTCAGCGGCGCGACCCTGACCGTCGAAAGCCCGCAGCCATTGCGCGTCGGCAGCCTGCTCAGCGCCGTGGTGCAAAGTGCCCAGACCTTGAGCTTTGTGCCCCTGAGCGGGCGCCAGGACCAACTGGCCGTGGCCCAGCAACTCTCCACCCAGCAAAGCCGCCAGGGCTCGCTGGACGTGGTATTCACCGCGTTGCAAAGCCTGCCGGCGACCAGCAGCGACAGCACCTCGGTCGATTTGCGCGCCGCCGCCGAGCGATTGCTGGCGAGCCTGCCCGACCTGGCCCAAGCCAGCAATCCGAAGGTACTGGCGCAACTGATCCAGAACAGCGGCACATTCCTCGAAGCCAAGCTGCTCGCCGGGCAAAACCCGCAGATACCGCCGCTGGACATGAAGGGCGCCCTGCTGCGCTTCGTCGCCGACCTGCTGCCGGCCCTGCCCGCCAACACCAATCTCAATGGGATCCTGGCGTCCAACACCCTGGCGCAACTGCTGCCCAGCTTCGTGCGCAGCCCGCTGGGCACCCTCGGCCAGGTCGGCGCCCGCCAAGCGCCCGCAGGCTTTCCGCTGCCGGATCGGCTGATGCAACGCCTCGAAGGTGAGAGCGACCTGGAAAACCTGCTGCGCCTGGCCGCCGGCGCCATTTCCCGCTTGCAAAGCCATCAGCTGTCGAGCCTGGAACAAACCGGCACCACCGCCGATGGCAAGCTCTTGACCACCTGGCAGTTGGAAATCCCGATGCGTACCTTGCAGGACATCGTGCCGTTGCAGGTCAAGTTCCAGCGTGAAGAACCGGCCCCCGACAAGGACCAGCCGGAACGCAAGGACAGCAAGGACCCCAAGCAAATGCTCTGGCGCGTGGAAATGGCCCTCGACATGGAGCCCCTGGGCCCGTTGCAGGTCCAGGCGCAACTGAGCCAGGGCAAACTGTCGAGCCAGCTGTGGGCGACCCGTCCGTTCACCGCCAGCCTGATCGAAAGCCACCTGGGCAGCCTGCGCGAGCGGCTGGTGTCGTCGGGACTCAACGTCGGCGACCTGGACTGCCACCTCGGCACCCCGCCGCGCGGCCCGAAAACCGGACTGGAACAACGCTGGGTGGATGAAACCGCATGAAAAACCCCAACCCGCCGCGCCAGGCCATTGCTCTCAAATACGACGGGCAACAAGCACCGACCCTGACGGCCAAGGGCGACGACGCCCTGGCCGAAGCCATCCTGAAGCTGGCCCGGGAAAACGAAGTCCCGATCTACGAAAATGCCGAGCTGGTCAAATTACTGGCGCGCATGGAGCTGGGGGACAGCATCCCGGAAGAGCTGTACCGCACCGTCGCCGAGATCATCGCGTTTGCCTGGACGTTGAAGGGAAAGTTCCCGGTGGGTTATGACCCGGACGCGGGGCCGGTGGAGCGGGATGTGACGGAAAGAGGCGACGATTATTAATGAGGGAGCGGGCTGATCGTTCCCACGCTCTGCGTGGGAACGCCGCCTCGGACGCTCCGCGTCCAACTGGCGCTACCAAGTTCACGTCTTGCGCAGTGGTGACGCGGAGCGTCACGGGATGCATTCCCACGCAGAGCGTGGGAATGATCAGTTGCGGCGGGTGATGTATAGCAATTATATCTTTCAAGGTATAGATTATCTCGAACTCGATAGTTCAGGATAAAACCCATGAGCCCCACCCGCCCAATCCTCAGTCGAAAGCTACTCGCCGAAGCGCTCGCCCGTGATTTGGCGGGCGAGTCATTTGCCGATTACAGCTCCGGCATGTTCCTCGCGGCGCCTCGTCGCACGGGCAAAAGTACGTTCCTGCGCAACGACCTCATCCCCGAATGCAAGGCCCGAGGCTGGCTGCCGGTTTACGTGGACCTCTGGATGAACCGCGAAATCGACCCCGCCGAGCTGATCTCCGGCGCCATCGGCAAAGCCCTGGGCGAGTTCGAAAGCGCGGTGAGCAAGGCGGCCAAGAAAGCCGGTATCGACAAGATCAGCCTGCTGCGCACCTTGAGCTGGGATTTCACCAAGCCTCAACTGCCCGCCGGCACCACGCTCAGCCACGCCCTGGACGTGCTGCATCAGGTCTCGGGGCAAATGATCGTGCTGATCGTCGACGAAGCCCAGCACGCCCTCAACAGCGAAGGTGGGGTGAACGCCATGTTCGCCCTCAAGGCAGCGCGAGATCATCTCAACGGCAGCAGCACCACCGATGGCCTGCGCCTGGTCTTCACCGGGTCCAGCCGGGACAAACTGGCCAACCTGGTACTCAAGAGCAAACAACCGTTCTTCGGCGCCCACATCACGCCGTTCCCACTGCTGAGCCGGGACTTTGTGGAGTTCGTGACGGACCTGTGGAACCAGCGCCTGGCCGCAACCAACCAGTTCAACCTCGAAGATATGGACTATGCGTTCCAACTCGTCGGCCGGCGCCCGGAAATGCTCAACAAACTGTTGACCGAAGTGAGCGTGGGTCTTGGCGAGGCCAGCAATCTTGGCGAGCTGCTGAGGACGGGAGCACTGAATCACCAGGCCGGCATCTGGAGCGACTACGAGAGCGCCTACAACGACCTCTCCCCCCTGCAACAGGCGGTACTCGAAGTGATGGGTGAACGAACCCTGGGCAAGCAAGCGTTTTCGCCTTTTGCGGAAAAAACCTTCCAGGATGTGAACCGCAAACTGGAGCAGGCCCAGGTCGAGCCGAACGCCAGCACCCCAAACGTGCAGAAAGCACTGGAAGTGCTGCGGGAGAAGGAGTTGGTCTGGAAAGCCAACCGTGGTGAATATGCGCTCGAAGACTCGACCATGGCCGAATGGCTGAGCAATCGGCATCAGCTATAAGCGACAAGCCAACCTGCTTGCCGCTCGTAACCTTCAGTTGTCCTTGTGCAGCCGGCTCATCAACTGCGCTTCAGCCTGGGTCAACCCGCAGGACTGCGTCAGCTCATCCACCGTCGCGCCCATGCCCACCAGCTTCGCCGCCTGGGCGAATGAGAGGCTCGACGGGTCGCGCTGCTCGAGTGCCGACAGCTTGTCCGGCAACGGCGCCAGCACCGCACGCAGTTCGTGCACTTCATCCCCCACACGCACCGCGCTTTGCTGGAAGTGGTCGACCCGCTTGGCCAGCTCCAGGATTCGCCGGTCGCGCGCAGCGTCGCGCTCGACCTGTCGAGCAGCCAATTCCCGTTGCTGGCGCACGTAGCGCAGCAGAAAGCCCAAAGTCCCGGCCCACAGGATGGCCAGGACGATCACCGCTACCTCAAGGAACAATCAGATATTCTCCAGATCCTGCCATTCTTCTTCGCTCATCATCTTGTCCAGCTCAACCAGAATCAGCAGTTCGCCGTTCTTGTTGCAGACACCCTGGATGAACTTGGCCGATTCTTCGTTGCCGACGTTCGGCGCGGTCTCGACTTCAGATTGGCGCAGGTAAACCACTTCCGCCACGCTGTCGACCATGATCCCGACCACTTGCTTGTCGGCTTCGATGATCACGATGCGGGTGTTGTCGTTGACTTCGGTCGGCACCAGGCCAAAACGCTGGCGAGTGTCGATCACGGTCACCACGTTGCCGCGCAGGTTGATGATGCCCAGCACGTAGCTTGGGGCACCCGGCACCGGAGCGATTTCGGTGTAGCGCAGCACTTCCTGCACACGCATCACGTTGATGCCGTAGGACTCGTTGTCCAGCTTGAAGGTGACCCATTGCAGGATTGGATCATCCACCAGACCTTGTGCGGACACTGACTTGTTCATACTCCAGACCCCTTCAAATACCGTTGGTTACGGTGTGTGTTCTTGGGCAGCGCCGTAGCACTGCTGCTTGTTATCAAGTGCGTTTGTTGAGCGGCATGGCTTTTACCGCGCCGCTGGCAATCAGCTCCGCCAGTTCGGCGACATCCAGCAACGCGCACATGTGTTCGATCACGGTGCCCGCCAGCCATGGCCGCTGGCCGCGGTGGCTGCGCCATTTGATTTCGTTCGGGTCCAGGCGCAATGAACGGCTGACCTGATGCACTGCCAGCCCCCACTCGTAGCCCTGGACCGAAATAACGTATTGCAGGCCCTGGCGGAAATCATCCCGATAGCGGTCGGGCATGACCCAACGCGCGGTGTCCAGTACCTTCAAGTTGCCCTGCTGGCTCGGCAGGATCCCGAGGAACCACTCCGGCTGGCCGAACAGCGGCGTCAACTCCTGGCCTTCCAGGGAGTAGATCGACCCCAGGCACACCAGCGGCACCGCCAGGGTCAACCCGGCGACGTCGAACAGCAAGCATTCGAACGGTTCTGCGGCCCACACCGGGCGACCATCGCCCTGCACCGGCGGCGGGGTGATGCTCGGCGGGAGGTGAACCTCAACCACCGGCGCGACCACCACAGGCGCAACAGGCTCCGGAACGGCTACGGGAACCACCAACGCATCACGTGCCTGTTCTTCCAGGACCGCCAACTGAAACTCGTCCAGAGCCGCAGGTTCAGGCTCGATGACTTCATCGAGGATCAGAACCGGTTCCGGCATTTCCTCGGTCGCTTCCTGGAGCAAGGCGTCCAGGTAGGACTCCAGCGCCAGTTGCGGCCGGGTCTTGAAATCAACGGGACGGTTCATCTGTATGCCCACGCGCAAGCCCCACCAACCCTGTATGCAGAGGTTATCGGCCTGTAAGTGCCCGGACTTGAATCGAGAGCCGGTTTTGTCAGAAAAACTGCGGCGTCTGCATCGCTGGCAAGCCAGGCGCCTACAGGGCTGTTTATGATCATCACGCCACCTGCGCCACAAGTTGCTGGGACAACAGGTGCTTGAGCAACGCCCGATACGCCAGCACCCCACGGCTCTTGCCGTCGAATTGCGATGGCGTCAGCCCTGCCCGGCTCGCATCCCGCAGGCGCGTATCCACCGGGATGTAGCCTTGCCAGATGGTGTCCGGATAAGCGTCGCGCAATACCCGCAGGGTTCCGAGGGAGGCCTGGGTACGGCGGTCAAACAGGGTCGGCACGATGCTGAACGGCAACGCCTGTTTGCGTGAGCGGTTGATCATTGCCAGGGTGCTGACCATGCGTTCCAGGCCTTTGACGGCCAGGTGCTCGGTCTGCACCGGGATCACCAGCTGTTGGCTGGCGGCCAGGGCGTTGACCATCAGCACACCCAGCAACGGCGGGCTGTCGATGATCGCATAGTCGAAGTCCTGCCACAGCTGCGCCAGGGTCTTGGCGATCACCAGGCCCAGGCCGCTCTGCCCCGGCGACTGACGCTCAAGGGTGGCCAGGGCGGTGCTGGACGGCAACAGCGAGATCTTTTCATTGCTGGTGGGCAGCAACAGTTCGCCCGGCAAATCGGTCGGCACGCTGCCCTTGTGCAGGAACAGGTCGTAGCAACTGTGCTCCAGAGCATCCGGGTCATAGCCGAAATAGCTGGTCATGGAGCCGTGGGGGTCCAGGTCGACCACGACCACACGCTTGCCGGCCTCTGCCAGCAAGCCGGCCAAGGCGATGGAAGTGGTGGTTTTACCGACACCACCCTTTTGATTGGCAACTGCCCAGACTCTCATTCTGATTGTTCCTCCCGGCAGACACAGGCTCGACCGAGAAATGGCATGGGGTTATAGAGCCGGTGACGGAGAATTGACGGCACTCCCGCGAACCGGCGCCTTTACGGGCGCTGGTGCAGTTTGTGTGCCAGCCCGCTTCAACGCGGCATCCGGTGTTGCATTGGCGGTGCCGGTACCGGTCAGGCTGCGGCGCACATCCAGGTTGCGCGACACCACCAGCACCACCCGACGATTGCGCGCGCGGCCTTCCGCCGTGGCGTTATTGGCCACCGGCTGGAACTCGCCATACCCCACCGACGCCAGGCGCCCGGGGTTCACACCCTGCATCGCCAGCATCCGCACAATACTCGCCGCGCGGGCCGAAGACAGCTCCCAGTTGGTCGGATACTGCGCCGTGCTGATCGGCAGGTTGTCGGTAAATCCTTCAACGTGGACCGGGTTCTCAAACGGCTTCAGGATCGCCGCCACCTTGTCGATGATGGTGAACGCCTGGTCACTGGGCATCGCATCGGCGCTGGCGAACAGCAGGCTGGAATTCAGCTCGATTTCCACCCACAACTCATTGCCGCGCACGGTCATCTGGTTGGAGCTGATCAGGTCGCCAAAGGCCGCACTGATGTTATCGGCGATGCTTTTCAGCGGGTCACTGGTGCCACCGATGCCGGCGGCGGTTTCATCGCTGTCATTGACCAGCGGCTTGGCCGGGGTCACGGTCTTGGGGCGTTCTTCGCCGATGGGAATCGGCTTGAGGGCACGGTCAGCGTCGTTGAACACGCCGATCAGCGCCTGGGAAATGACTTTGTACTTGCCTTCGTTGATCGAGGAAATGGAGTACATCACCACAAAAAAAGCGAACAACAGCGTAATGAAGTCGGCGTAGGACACCAGCCAGCGTTCATGGTTGACGTGTTCTTCAGGCTCGCGGCGGCGACGGCTCACAACAAATACCTCCCATCAATCCATGAAGCCCTGGAGCTTCAATTCGATGGAGCGCGGGTTTTCACCCTCGGCAATCGAGAGGATGCCTTCCAGCAACATCTCGCGATAACGCGACTGGCGCATGGCGATCGACTTGAGCTTGCTGGCCACCGGCAACAACACCAGGTTGGCACTGGCCACGCCGTAGATGGTAGCGACGAACGCCACGGCGATCCCGCTGCCCAGTTGCGACGGATCCGCCAGGTTGCCCATCACGTGGATCAAGCCCATCACCGCACCGATGATGCCGATGGTCGGCGCATAGCCGCCCATGCTTTCAAAGACTTTGGCCGCGTTGATGTCGCGGCTTTCCTGGGTGTAGAAATCCACTTCCAGGATGCTGCGAATCGCTTCCGGCTCAGCACCGTCCACCAGCAATTGCAGGCCTTTGCGTGCGTAGCTGTCGGGCTCGGCATCGGCCACGCCTTCCAGGCCCAGCAGGCCTTCCTTGCGCGCCGTGAGGCTCCAGTTGACCACCCGGTCGACGCCGCCCGGCAGGTCGACACGCGGCGGGAAAATAATCCAGATAAGGATCTGCATCGCGCGCTTGAACGAACTCATGGGCGACTGCAGCAAGGCTGCGCCCACCGTGCCGCCGATCACAATCAACGCTGCCGGGCCATTGGCCAGGGCACCCAGATGGCCGCCTTCGAGGTAGTTGCCGCCGATAATCGCGACAAACGCCATGATGATGCCAATCAGGCTCAATACATCCATTACAGGCAGGCCTCCACCAGATGCTTGCCGATGTCGTCCAGGCTGTAGATGGCGTCGGCCAGGTCGGCTTTGACGATGGCCATGGGCATGCCATAGATCACACAGCTGGCTTCATCCTGGGCCCAGATCGCGCTGCCGCCCTGCTTGAGCAGGCGCGCGCCTTCACGGCCGTCGGCGCCCATGCCGGTCAATACCACCGCCAGAACTTTGTCGCCGTAGGACTTGGCGGCGGAACCGAAGGTGATATCCACACACGGTTTGTAGTTCAGGCGCTCGTCACCCGGCAGGATTTTGATCGCACCCCGGCCATCGACCATCATCTGCTTGCCGCCAGGGGCCAGCAGCGCGAGGCCCGGGCGCAGGATGTCGCCATCCTCGGCTTCCTTGACGCTGATGCGGCACAACTTGTCCAGGCGCTCGGCGAAGGCCTTGGTGAACGCAGCCGGCATGTGCTGGATCAACACGATCGGCGCAGGAAAGTTGGCCGGCAGCTGGGTCAACACCCGCTGCAAGGCAACCGGGCCGCCCGTGGACGTACCGATGGCCACCAGCTTGTAGGCCTTGCGCTTGGGTGCAGGCGAATGCGCGGCGGGCGCAGCCGTACGCACAGGTGCTGCGGCCGGGCGCGCAACCGGCGCAGGCGCCGGGCGACCAAAGGTGCTCGGGGCTGCCGGTGGCGGTGTAACAGGTGCCGGCGCCGGTGCACTGAACAGGCTGCGTCGGTTACTGCGGGAGATGCTGTGCACCTTCTCGCATAGCATCTGCTTGACCTTCTCGGGATTGCGCGAGATGTCTTCGAAATTCTTCGGCAGGAAGTCCACCGCGCCGGCGTCCAGCGCATCCAGGGTGACCCGGGCGCCTTCGTGGGTCAGCGAAGAGAACATCAACACCGGAGTCGGGCAGCGCTGCATGATGTGCCGCACCGCCGTGATGCCGTCCATCATCGGCATCTCGTAGTCCATGGTGATCACGTCTGGCTTGAGGGCCATGGCCTGATCGATCGCCTCTTTGCCGTTGGTGGCCGTGCCGACCACCTGGATATTGGAATCCGATGAAAGAATTTCCGAGACGCGGCGGCGGAAGAAACCTGAATCGTCCACCACCAGGACCTTGACTACCATAAACACTCCGTTAGGCCGGGCGAGGGACAACCGCCCTGCCCGGACCGAATCAAATACGCCGTGCGGCGTAACGCTTGAGCATGCTCGGAACATCCAGAATCAGCGCGATCCGACCGTCACCGGTAATGGTCGCACCCGACATGCCCGGGGTTCCCTGCAGCATTTTGCCCAAAGGCTTGATGACCACTTCTTCCTGGCCCACCAGCTGATCGACCACAAAGCCGATCCGCTGGGTGCCCACGGAGAGAATCACCACATGGCCTTCGTGCTGCTCTTCATGCTTGGCCGAAGCCACCAGCCAGCGCTTGAGGTAGAACAGTGGCAGCGCCTTGTCGCGTACGATCACCACTTCCTGGCCGTCCACCACGTTGGTGCGCGACAGGTCGAGGTGGAAGATTTCGTTGACGTTGACCAGCGGGAAGGCGAACGCCTGGTTGCCCAGCATCACCATCAGGGTCGGCATGATCGCCAGGGTCAACGGCACCTTGATGACGATCTTCGAGCCCTGGCCCTTGGTCGAGTAGATGTTGATCGAGCCGTTGAGCTGGCTGATCTTGGTCTTCACCACGTCCATGCCCACGCCACGGCCCGACACGTCGGAAATCTCGGTCTTGGTGGAGAAGCCCGGGGCGAAGATCAGGTTGTAGCACTCGGTGTCGGTGAGGCGGTCGGCGGCGTCCTTGTCCATCACGCCACGCTTGACCGCAATGTTGCGCAGTATCGTGGGGTCCATGCCTTTGCCGTCGTCGGTGATCGACAGCAGGATATGGTCGCCTTCCTGTTCGGCCGCCAGGATCACTTTGCCCTGGCGGTTCTTGCCCGAGGCTTCGCGTTCTTCCGGCGTCTCGACACCGTGGTCGACCGCGTTGCGCACCAAGTGGACCAGCGGGTCGGCCAGGGCCTCGACAAGGTTTTTGTCGAGGTCGGTTTCTTCACCCACCAGTTCCAGGTTGATCTCTTTCTTGAGCTGGCGTGCCAGGTCGCGAACCAGGCGCGGGAAGCGGCCGAAGACTTTCTTGATCGGCTGCATCCGGGTCTTCATGACGGCGGTTTGCAGGTCGGCGGTGACCACGTCGAGGTTCGACACGGCCTTTTGCATGGCCTCATCGCCGCTGTTCAGGCCCAGGCGCACCAGGCGGTTACGCACCAGCACCAGTTCGCCGACCATGTTCATGATGTCGTCCAGGCGCGCGGTATCAACCCGCACGGTGGTTTCGGCTTCACTGGCCGGTTGCTTTTCGGCGGCCGGAGCGGCAGCGGCACGCGCGGGTGCTGGGGCCGGTGCAGGTTTGGCAGCTACTGGTGCAGCGGCCTTGGCGGCCACCGGCGCTGGAGTTGCCACCGCTGCGGCAGCTGTAGCAGCCGGTGCAGCAGCGCCGACCACTTCGGTGAACTTGCCCTTGCCGTGCAGTTCATCCAGCAGCGCTTCGAATTCGTGATCGGAGATCAGTCCATCGGCGGCCGGTGCAGCGTCAGCAGTAGCAGCCGGTGCTGCGGTTGCGGCGGCGGTTGCGGCAACTTCCGGCAGTGCATCGGCAGCAAACGAGCCTTTGCCGTGCAACTGGTCCAGCAGCGCTTCAAATTCGTCGTCGGTGATTTCGTTGCTGGCAGGCGCCGCGGCTTCCGTAGGCGCTGGCGCTGCGGCCACCGCGTCCGGGGCAAACTGGCCCTTGCCGTGCAACTGGTCGAGCAATGACTCGAACTCGGCGTCAGTGATGTCCTCAGTGGTCGGCACCACGGCCGGCGCACTGGCCGCCGGAGCCTCGGCTTCGGCCTTGACGGCGTTCAGCGAGTCCAGCAGTTGCTCAAATTCGCTGTCGGTCACGTCGCCCGCAGGCTCGGCGACAGGCTCAGCCACCGCCTCGACCACCGGCGCATTGGCCGCCGGTTCCGCCAGGCGCGCCAGGGCGGCCAGCAGTTCCGGAGTGGCGGCCGTGATCGGTGCACGTTCGCGCACTTCACTGAACATGCCGTTGACCGCGTCCAGCGCTTCCAGGATCACGTCCATCAGTTCCGAGTCGACGTGCCGCTCACCCTTGCGCAGGATGTCGAACACGTTCTCGGCGATGTGACAGCACTCCACCAGCTCGTGGAGCTGGAGGAAGCCGGCGCCCCCTTTTACAGTGTGAAAACCGCGAAAAATTGCATTGAGCAGGTTCGCATCATCCGGTCGGCTTTCCAGCTCGACCAGTTGTTCGGACAGTTGCTCTAAAATTTCGCCGGCCTCTACAAGGAAATCCTGAAGGATTTCTTCATCGGCGCCGAAGCTCATGGGTGTGCTCCTTAGAAGCCTAAACTGGACAGCAAATCGTCTACGTCGTCTTGCCCGGATACAACGTCTTCACGTTTATCGGCATGAATCTGCGGACCTTCACCCTTGGCGAGGTGTTTTTGTGGATCTTTTTCAGAAAGGATCGCTTCGCGGTCATGTTCGATGCCGGCAAACCGGTCGACCTGGCCCGCCATCAACACCAGTTTGAGCAGGTTGCTTTCCACTTCGGTGACCAGTTGGGTAACGCGCTTGATCACCTGACCGGTGAGGTCCTGGTAGTCCTGGGCCAGCAGAATGTCATTCAGGTTGCTGGAAACCGTACGGTTTTCCTGCTCGCTGCGGGACAAAAAGCCCTCGACCCGACGCGCCAGCTCGCGAAACTCTTCCGCGCCCACTTCCCGACGCATGAACCGGCCCCAGTCAGTGCTCAGGGCCTTGGCTTCACTGGCCATACCGTTGACCAGAGGCGTGGCGTTTTCCACCAGGTCCATGGTGCGGTTGGCCGCCGCCTCAGTCAGCCTGACCACATAGGACAGGCGTTCGGTGGCATCCGTGATCTGCGAGATTTCTTCGGCCTGGGGCATGTGCGGGTCAATCTGAAAATTGACAATCGCACTGTGCAACTCACGCGTGAGCTTGCCCACTTCCTGGTACAGGCCGCGGTCACGGGTCTGGTTGAGCTCATGGATCAACTGCACCGCGTCACCGAAATGGCCTTTTTCAAGGCTTTCGACAAGTTGGTGAGCATGTTTTTTCAGGGTCGACTCAAAGTCGGCCTGCGATGATTCTTTATGCTCCATAGCTCCCCCGTGGCAGCATCAATGACCGATGCGTTCGAAGATCTTTTCGATCTTCTCTTTCAAGGCCAGTGCAGTGAATGGCTTGACCACGTAGCCGTTAACCCCGGCTTGGGCGGCTTCGATGATCTGTTCACGCTTGGCTTCAGCGGTCACCATCAGCACAGGCAGGCTGCGCAGTTTTTCATCAGCGCGCACGTGGCGCAGCAGATCGATACCGGTCATGCCCGGCATGTTCCAGTCTGTTACCAGAAAGTCGATGCTCCCGCTGTTGAGGATCGGAATCGCCGTAATGCCGTCATCCGCCTCGACCGTGTTAGTGAACCCAAGGTCACGCAACAGGTTTTTTATGATCCGCCGCATCGTTGAGAAGTCATCAACGATGAGGATTTTCATGTTCTTGTCCAATTCGACCTCCAAGCAGTCTTAAACGCGCCCAGCACCTGGGCGCGCCATATCAATCAACAGGCGTTACACAAAAAGGACTACCGGGGGCGCACCACGGGCCAAGCCCGTCCGGGCGCAGAGCCCGGACGGTATCGTTCGCAGTGTCCCCACACTGCCTGTCAGCGCGCTCGCCACTCTCCCAAACGCCCCCGCAAGCGGGCCGCGCACTGGCTGTGTAACTGGCTGACCCGCGATTCGCTGACTCCCAGGACCTCACCGATTTCCTTGAGGTTCAGCTCTTCGTCGTAGTACAGCGCCAACACCAGTCGCTCACGCTCCGGCAAATTAGCAATCGCGTCCGCCAGCGCACGCTGGAAGCGTTCATCTTCCAGATCGCGTGACGGTTCGAGATGAGCACTCGCGCCGTCCTCGTGCAGCCCTTCATGCTCGCCGTCCTGCAACAGGTCGTCGAAACTGAACAGGCGGCTGCCCAAGGTATCGTTCAAAATCCCGTAATAATCGTCGAGACTCAATTGGAGTTCGGCCGCAACTTCGTGATCTTTAGCGTCGCGACCGGTTTTTGCTTCAATTGAGCGAATTGCGTCACTCACCATCCGCGTATTGCGGTGTACCGAACGCGGCGCCCAATCACCTTTACGCACCTCATCGAGCATGGCCCCACGGATACGAATCCCCGCGTAGGTCTCGAAACTCGCGCCCTTGCTCGCGTCGTACTTGGTCGACACTTCGAGCAAGCCGATCATCCCGGCCTGGATCAAGTCTTCGACCTGGACACTGGCAGGCAAGCGCGCCAGCAAGTGATAGGCAATGCGCTTGACCAGGGGCGCATAGCGCTCGATCAATTCGACCTGACTGTCACGTGCCGACTTTTTGTAAAGGTTGTAGCCGCTGGCTGTCATAGCACCGGTCCTGCGCTCGTCTGATGCACCAATCGCTCGACGAAAAACTCCAGATGCCCCCGAGGATTGGCGGGCAACGGCCAGGTATCGACCTTCTGGGCAATAGCCTTGAACGCCAATGCGCACTTCGAACGAGGGAACGCTTCATAGACCGCACGCTGCTTTTGCACGGCCTTGCGTACGCACTCGTCGTAAGGAACTGCGCCAACGTATTGTAAGGCGACATCAAGGAAGCGATCTGTGACCTTGGTCAACTTGGCGAACAGATTCCGCCCTTCCTGCGGGCTTTGGGCCATGTTGGCCAGCACGCGGAAGCGGTTCATGCCGTAGTCGCGGTTGAGCAGTTTGATCAGGGCGTAGGCGTCGGTGATCGAGGTCGGTTCATCGCACACCACCAGCAATACTTCCTGGGCGGCGCGCACGAAGCTGACCACGGATTCGCCGATCCCGGCGGCGGTGTCGATCACCAGCACGTCGAGGTTGTCGCCGATGTCGCTGAACGCCTGAATCAGGCCGGCATGCTGCGCCGGGCTCAGGTGCACCATGCTCTGGGTGCCGGAAGCGGCCGGCACGATGCGAATCCCGCCGGGGCCTTGCAACAGTACGTCGCGCAGCTCACAGCGGCCTTCGATCACATCGGCCAGGGTATGTTTGGGCGTCAGTCCCAGCAGAACGTCGACGTTCGCCAGGCCCAGGTCAGCATCCAGCAGCATGACGCGACGGCCAAGCTCTGCCAGAGCCAGGGACAAATTCACTGACACGTTAGTTTTCCCGACGCCACCTTTGCCGCCGGTCACCGCGATCACCTGTACGGGATGCATGCTGCCCATTTTATTTCTTTACCTTGTCTTGCTTAGACGCAGGCTACATAAGTTGGCCGCGGGAACTGCTGGCAGGCCATCGATGTAGATACTTTGCAATGTGTTCATATTGCCTCAGCCGACTCGCTTGTTCGGGCTGTGGTAGAGGTCAGCAAACATGTCAGCCATCGCTTCCTCACTCGGTTCTTCCTGCATTTGCACGCTGACAGCCCGGCTGACCAACTGATGACGGCGCGGCAGATGCAAATCATCCGGGATCCGCGGCCCGTCGGTCAGGTAGGCAACCGGTAACTCATGACTGATGGCCAGGCTCAACACTTCGCCCAGGCTTGCCGTTTCATCCAGTTTAGTCAGGATGCAGCCCGCCAGCCCACAGCGCTTGTAGCTGTGGTAGGCGGCCGTCAATACCTGCTTCTGGCTGGTAGTGGCAAGTACCAAATAGTTTCTGGATTTGATCCCGCGCCCGGCCAGGCTTTCCAGCTGCATGCGCAGAGCCGGGTCACTGGCTTGCAGGCCGGCGGTGTCGATCAGCACCACGCGCTTGCGCAGCAGCGGGTCGAGGGCGTTGGCCAGGGACTGGCCCGGGTCGACGTGGGTCACCGGCACATTGAGGATGCGGCCCAGGGTCTTGAGTTGCTCCTGGGCGCCAATGCGGTAGCTGTCCATGCTCACCAGCGCGATGTTCTGCGCGCCGTACTTGAGCACATAACGTGCGGCCAGCTTGGCCAGGGTGGTGGTCTTGCCCATGCCGGCAGGGCCGACCATGGCAATCACACCGCCTTCTTCCAGGGGTTCGATTTCCGGGGTGACGATCATCCGCGCCAAGTGGGCCAGGAGCATGCGCCAGGCCTGGCGAGGTTCTTCAATTTGGGTGGTCAGTTGCAGCAGGTCGCGGGACAACGGGCCGGACAGGCCGATGCGTTGCAGGCGACGCCACAGGTTGGCCTGTTGTGGCTGGCTGCCCTGCAACTGGTTCCAGGCCAGGGAGCCCAACTGCACTTCCAGCAGTTCACGCAGGCCGTTGAGTTCGAAACGCATCGAGTCGAACACCCGCTGGTCTACCGCTGCCGCCGGGGCGGGCGCAGCAGGACGCGGCGGCTCAACAAAAGTCGGCTCTACCAGAGGCTCGGACGCCGTCAGCGGCAACCCGGCAAACAACTGGCGATTGGTGGAAGCGTCACTGTCGCCACGCATGCTCAGTTCAGCCTGGGCCGAGACAATGCGCGAAGCGGTCTTGCGCAGCTCGTCTTCCAGTTCCATGTTCGGCACACGCGGCGCCAGGGCCGAGGGCTTGTAATCCAGGGCAGCCGTCAGCTCCACACCGCCGGCAATACGACGGTTACCGATAATCGCAGCGTCGGCGCCCAACTCATCACGTACCAGTTTCATGGCCTGACGCATATCGGCGGCGAAAAAACGCTTCACTTGCATATCCCACTACCTCAGCCGTTGGGCCCTACTGTCGCGACGATAGTCACTTGCTTATTGTCAGGAATTTCCTGGTAAGCCAATACATGCAAATTCGGTATAGCCAGGCGTCCAAACCGCGACAACATCGCCCGGACGGGGCCAGCCACCAGCAGGATCACCGGATGGCCTTCCATTTCCTGGCGCTGCGCGGCCTCAATCAACGAACGCTGCAGCTTCTCAGCCATGCTTGGCTCCAGCAACACGCCTTCATCAGCGCCCTGCCCAGCCTTCTGAATACTATTGAGCAATATTTGTTCCAACCTTGGTTCCAAGGTGATCACAGGCAGCTCAGAGTCAAGCCCTACAATGCTTTGGACGATTGCACGCGACAATCCGACGCGCACTGCGGCCACCAAGGCGGCAGTATCTTGACTCTTGGCGGCATTGTTGGCGATAGCTTCGGCAATGCTGCGAATATCCCGCACCGGCACCTGTTCGGCCAACAGCGCCTGCAGCACCTTGAGCAGTTGCGAGGTAGACAGCACGCCCGGCACCAGCTCTTCGGCCAGCTTTGGCGAGGCTTTGGCCAGCAATTGCAAGAGTTGCTGGACTTCTTCGTGGCCGATCAGCTCGTGGGAATGCTTGTACAGAATCTGGTTAAGGTGGGTCGCGACCACAGTGCTGGCGTCGACCACGGTGTAGCCCAACGACTGCGCCTGGCTGCGCTGGCTGATTTCGATCCACACAGCTTCCAGCCCAAAAGCCGGATCTTTGGCGGTAATGCCGTTGAGCGTACCGAACACCTGGCCCGGGTTGATCGCCAGTTCGCGGTCCGGGTAGATCTCGGCTTCGGCCAGGATCACCCCCATCAGGGTCAGGCGGTAGGCGCTGGGGGCCAGGTCTAGGTTGTCGCGGATGTGCACGGTAGGCATCAGGAAGCCCAGGTCCTGGGACAACTTCTTGCGCACACCCTTGATCCGCGCCAGCAACTGCCCACCCTGGTTGCGATCCACCAGGGGAATCAGACGGTAACCGACTTCCAGGCCGATCATGTCGATCGGGGTCACGTCGTCCCAGCCCAACTCCTTGGTTTCAAGGGCCCGGGCCGGCGATGGCAGCAGTTCCTGCTGACGCGCCACTTCCTGCTGGGCAATCACCTTGATGTTGTTTTGCTTTTTCCAGAACAGGTAGGCACCACCGGCGGCCATGGCAGCCATGCTCAGGAACGAGACGTGAGGCATGCCCGGCACAATGCCCATAATGGCCATGATGCCCGCCGCCACGGCCAGCGCCTTGGGCGAGGCAAACATCTGCCGGCTGATCTGCTTGCCCATGTCTTCGGAGCCCGAAGCACGGGTCACCATGATCGCCGCCGCTGTAGATAACAACAGTGATGGCAATTGCGCCACTAAACCGTCACCGATGGTCAGCAAGGCGTAAACCTTGCCGGCGTCGCCGAAGGTCATGCCGTGCTGGAAGATGCCGACCGCCATGCCGCCGATCAGGTTGATAAACAGAATCAACAGGCCGGCGATGGCGTCACCGCGCACGAATTTGCTGGCACCGTCCATGGAACCGTAGAACTCGGCTTCCTGGGCGACTTCAAGACGACGGGATTTAGCCTGGTTCTGATCGATGAGGCCGGCGTTGAGGTCGGCGTCGATGGCCATCTGCTTGCCGGGCATCGCGTCGAGGGTGAAACGCGCGCTCACCTCGGAAATCCGCCCGGCGCCCTTGGTCACTACCACGAAGTTGATGATCATCAAGATCGCAAAAACCACGATACCGACCACGTAGTTACCGCCGATCACCACCTCACCGAAGGCCTGAATCACCTTGCCTGCGGCGGCGTGGCCGTCCTGGCCGTGGAGCATCACCACCCGGGTGGAGGCCACGTTAAGCGCCAGCCGCAGCAGCGTGGCAATCAGCAGAATCGTCGGGAACACCGCGAAATCCAGCGGCCGCAGGGCGTACACACACACCAGCAGCACGACCACGGACAGCGCAATGTTGAAAGTGAAGAACACGTCCAGCAGGAACGGCGGCATTGGCAACATCATCATTGCCAGCATCACCAGCAACAACAACGGCACACCCAGATTGCCTCGCGAGAGGTCAGTCAGGGTGCCACGGGCCGTGCTGAGCATTTGAGAGCGATCCACCGGTATTCCTCGTTTCCTTGAAGCAAACTTTTGACGCCGGGAGGCGTCCTGAATGCGGTATTGCAAGAAGCCTTCCAACTTTTGCTTGAGGGAGCAGATCGGTCTCACGGACAGCGAAGGGCTAGCGCCGTACACACATCACCTGTGGCGAGGGAGCTTGCTCCCGTTGGGCTGCGCAGCAGCCCCAGAACGGCTTACGCGTTTTTGCCTGAATAACCGCGATAGCTTCATTGGGGGCGCTTCGCGCCCCAGCGGGAGCAAGCTCCCTCGCCACACAAGCTCGTTCACGGGAGATGGCGAAACGTCCGACAGGGATTTAGGGTTGCTGGTGGGAAAGTCGATCTCTAGTCTTCGGGCACCGCTGCAAACGCAGCGGGCGGGCGTCGCGGCCCGAGTGAATTCAGGCGCAAAGCGCCATTGTCCGCTTTCAGTTGACGCCTTTTTATCGTCTACTGTGCGGCGCCATGGTGGCTGTGCGTGGGATACCTTCGGGTATGCCGGTTTCCTGATCCCGGTCCGCGAACCTGCGTACAGCTACCACCCCATCGCGTCGCGGCGATAAGTGGCAGCTCCACTTAATTCAGGAGCTTCACCATGATTAAACCCACACCAAATCCTCCACTCGGTTCCGAAACCAACAACGCCCCCGTCGTGCTATTCACCGTCATCGACGGCATCAGTACCGAAGACCTGCTGGTCAACCTCACCGAAACACTGGCTTCGGCCCACGCTCTGACCTGCGACTTTGCCTTTGAACTGGAAGGATCGCGGCGGGAAGGCGCGCTGGGGATTGCGCAGTTGATTGAAGTCGCGCGGTTGCTGGCTGATCGGGTGCTGGATGACATAGCGCCCTTGCCGGCGACTTAAACGCTGCCAGGTGCAATGGCGGGTACGCTCAGGAGATTTTTGTTGCCTGGGCAGACGCCTTCGCGAGCAAGCCCGCTCCCACATTGAACCGTGTACCTTCTGTAGAAACGCGGTCGAATGTGGGAGCGGGCTTGCTCGCGAAGAGGCCGGCACAGGCGCTACAAAATCAGGAATCCCGACGCAAATCCGGCGGAATCGGCAGGTCTTTGAGCGGATCCGGACGCTTGCCCTTGCCCGCGCGGTATTGGCGGATCTGGTACACGTACGCCAACACCTGAGCCACCGCCAGGTACAGCCCGGCCGGAATCTCCTGGTCCAGGTCGGTGGAGTAGAAGATCGACCGCGCCAGCTCCGGCGATTCGAGCAGCAGAATGTCATTGGCCACGGCAATCTCACGGATTTTCAATGCCGTGAAATCACTGCCCTTGGCCAGCAACATCGGTGCCCCACCCTTCTCCGGGTCGTACTTGAGCGCCACGGCATAGTGAGTCGGGTTGGTGATAACCACGTCGGCGTCGGGAACCGCAGCCATCATCTTGCGCTGGGACATCTCGCGCTGCAGCTGGCGAATCCGCTGTTTGACCTCGGGCCGGCCTTCCTGGTCCTTGTGTTCGTCACGCACTTCCTGCTTGGTCATCAGCAGTTTCTTGTGGCTTTCCCACAGCTGGATCGGCGTATCCACCGCGGCAATGATGATCAACCCGCAGGCCATCCACAGCGAACTCCAGCCCACCACCTGCACGCTGTGGATAATCGCCAGCTCGATCGGCTCATGGGCGATGCGCAGCAGGTCGTCGATGTCGGACGACAACACCGTCAACGCCACAAACAGGATCAGGATGAACTTGGCCAAGGCCTTGAGCAGTTCCATCAGGGCCTTGGTGGAAAACATCCGCTTGAGCCCGGGCCCCGGGTTCATCCGGCTGAACTTGGGCGCCATGCTGCCGGCGGCAAACAGCCAGCCGCCGAGGGAAATCGGCCCGATCAGTGCGGCCAGCAGCAAGGTAATCAGGATCGGCTGCACCGCGAGGATCGCGATCTTGCCGGAGTGCAGCAGGTACAGGCCCATGGCCCCCGGGCTGAGCAGCACGTCACGGGGCAGGGAGAAATTCAGGCGCATCAGCTCCATCAGGTCCAGGGCCAGACCACCGCCGTAGATCAGCAGGCCACCGGAGCCGGCGAGCATGATCGCCACAGTATTGAGCTCTTTGGAGCGGGCAATCTCGCCCTTTTCCCGGGAGTCCTTTTTTCGTTTCTCCGTGGGGTCTTCTGTTTTGTCCTGGCCACTCTCGCTCTCGGCCATGGCTTACCGCGCCCGCGCCAAGTCACGTAAAAACTGCAAGGCGTCAGTCGCCAGCGGTTGATACTGATTGAGAATGTCAGCCATGCCGACCCAGAAAATCCCCATGCCCAGCACCAGGGTCAACGGGAAACCGATGGAGAAGATGTTCAACTGCGGCGCCGCCCGGGTCATCACGCCAAAGGCGATGTTGACCACCAGCAACGCGGTGATCGCCGGCAATACCAGCAGCAACGAGGCGCCGAGCACCCAGCTCAGGCGCCCCACCAGCTCCCAGAAGTGATTGACCACCAACCCACTGCCCACCGGCAAGGTGGTGAAGCTTTCAGTCATGACCTCGAACACCACCAGGTGGCCGTTCATGGCCAGGAACAGCAAGGTCACCAGCATCGTCAGGAACTGCCCGATCACCGCCACCGACACGCCGTTGGTAGGGTCGACCATGGACGCGAAACCCATGCCCATCTGGATCGAGATGATTTGCCCGGCAATCACAAAGGCCTGGAAGAACAGCGTCAGGGAGAAACCCAGCAAGGCACCGATGATGATTTGCTCGGCGATCAACATCATCGCACTGAGGTCCAGGGCATTCACCGGCGGCATCGGCGGCAAGCCCGGCACGATAACCACGGTGATCGCCACCGCGAAATACAGGCGGATGCGCCGTGGCACCAGGGTGGTACCGAACACCGGCATGGTCATCAACACCGCCGTGACCCGGAACAACGGCAGGATGAACGAGGCCACCCAGGTGCTGATCTGGGTGTCGGTCAACGCCAACATCGAATTCACGGGGTCAGCCAATCAACTGCGGAATACTGCCGTACAGCTGCAGGATGTATTCCATGAAGGTTTGCACCAGCCACGGGCCGGCAACGATCAGGGTGATCAGCATTACCAACAGGCGCGGCAGAAAGCTCAGGGTCTGTTCGTTGATCTGGGTCGCAGCCTGGAACATCGCCACCAGCAGGCCCACCAACAGGCTCGGCACCACCAGTACGGCGACCATCATGGTGGTCAGCCACAGGGCTTCACGAAACAGGTCGACCGCTACTTCTGGCGTCATCGTCTACACCCCACCGAAACTGCCGGCCAGGGTGCCGATAATCAGCGCCCACCCGTCCACCAACACAAACAGCATGATCTTGAACGGCAACGAAATGATCAGCGGCGACAGCATCATCATACCCATAGCCATCAGCACACTCGCCACGACGAGGTCGATGATCAGGAACGGAATGAAGATCATGAAGCCGATCTGGAATGCGGTCTTCAGCTCCGAGGTCACGAACGCCGGCACCAGGATGGTCAGCGGCGCCATGTCGGGGCTGGCGATGTCGGTCCGCTTGGACAGCCGCACGAACAGTTCAAGGTCGCTGGAACGGGTCTGCGACAGCATGAAATCCTTGATCGGGCCCTGGGCCTTGTCGATCGCATCCTGGGCGGTCATTTTCTCCGCCAGGTACGGTTGCAGGGCTTGCTGGTTCACCTTGTCGAACACCGGCGCCATGATGAACAGCGTCAGGAACAGCGCCATGCCGGTCAGGATCTGGTTCGACGGCGTCTGTTGCAGGCCGAGGGCCTGACGCAAAATCGAGAACACGATAATGATGCGGGTGAAGCTGGTCATCAGCATCACGAACGCGGGGATGAAGCTCAGCGCGGTCATGATCAGCAGGATCTGCAGGCTGACCGAATACTCCTGCGCGCCCGCCGCATTGGTGCCCAGGGTAATCGCCGGGATCGACAACGGATCCGCCGCGTACGCCAGCGGCGCTGCCAGCAACAGCATGAGCGTCAATAAAACGCGCATTACTTCTTATCCTTCTGATCCTTGCCCAGCAACTCCATGAGGCGCTGGGCGAATTCCGGCGTGGCCGCTTGGGTCTGGGCCACGTCCACAGGCTGCTTGAGCACGTGCAACGGGGTGATGCGGCCGGGGGTGATGCCTAGCAGAATCTGCTCGTCGCCCACCTGCACCAGCACCAGCCGGTCCCGCGGGCCAAGGGCGCGCGAACCCACCAGTTCAATCACCTGGGCATT
This sequence comes from Pseudomonas sp. PAMC 26793, assembly GCF_000313235.1. Lineage (NCBI taxonomy): Bacteria > Pseudomonadati > Pseudomonadota > Gammaproteobacteria > Pseudomonadales > Pseudomonadaceae > Pseudomonas > Pseudomonas sp. PAMC 26793. Next base: position 4,056 of record NZ_AMXG01000035.1, on the reverse strand, counting down.
GCCCGGGCCGATGCGCTGCACGCGGCGCAACACCCAGGCGAGCACGAAGATCAGCCCCACCACCAGCAACAAGCCCAGCACCAACTGAGTCAGTTGCCCGCCAACGCCACTGCCGAGCGCCGGTGCGGCCGCCTGGGCGACCGGTTCTGCTGCCATTACGCTCAAGGGCAGCGTCGATAACAGTCCTACCAATGAGCGCTTCATATCAACGCAACTTCTTGATGCGTTCGCTCGGGCTGATCACGTCGGTCAGGCGGATGCCGAACTTCTCGTTGACCACCACCACTTCGCCATGGGCGATCAGTGTGCCGTTGACCAGCACGTCCAGCGGCTCACCGGCCAGGCGATCCAGCTCGATCACCGAACCCTGGTTGAGTTGCAGCAGGTTGCGGATGTTGATTTCGGTGCTGCCGACTTCCATGGAGATCGACACCGGGATGTCGAGGATCACGTCCAGGTTCGGACCGTCCAGGGTTACCGGCTCGTTGTTCTTCGGCACGCTGCCGAACTCTTCCATGGGAAGGCGGTTGCCCACCGGTGCGGTGGCCGCATCAGCCGCCAGCAGCGCGTCGATATCGTCCTGACCGACATCGCCGGTTTCTTCCAGGGCAGCCGCCCACTCGTCAGCCAAGGCCTGGTCTTCGGCGGAAGTGTTTTCTTGTTCAGTAGCCATTACATGTCCTCGGCGGAGCAGAAATTAGTATGGATCAGCGGCGGTTGATCGGTTCAATCACTTGCAACGCGAGGTTGCCTTTGTGAGAACCCAGCTTGACCTTGAACGACGGCACGCCGTTGGCGCGCATGATCAGTTCTTCCGGCAGCTCGACGGGAATCACATCCCCCGGCTGCATGTGCAAAATATCCCGCAACCGCAACTGGCGACGGGCCACGGTGGCGGTCAGGGGTACGTCGACGTCCAGCAGGTCTTCGCGCAAGGCCTTGACCCAGCGTTCGTCCTGGTCGTCGAGGTCGGACTGGAAGCCGGCATCGAGCATTTCGCGCACCGGCTCGATCATCGAGTACGGCATGGTCACGTGCAGGTCGCCGCCACCGCCATCGAGTTCGATGTGGAAGGTGGAGACCACAATGGCTTCGCTGGGGCCGACGATGTTGGCCATGGCCGGGTTCACTTCCGAGTTGATGTACTCGAAATTGACTTCCATGATCGCCTGCCAGGCTTCCTTCAAGTCGATGAAGGCCTGCTCCAGCACCATGCGCACCACGCGCAATTCAGTCGGGGTAAATTCGCGACCCTCGATCTTGGCGTGACGGCCGTCACCGCCGAAGAAGTTGTCCACCAGCTTGAACACCAGCTTGGCGTCGAGGATAAACAACGCGGTGCCTCGCAGCGGCTTGATCTTCACCAGGTTGAGGCTGGTGGGCACGTACAGCGAGTGCACGTATTCACCGAACTTCATCACCTGCACGCCGCCCACCGCCACGTCCGCCGAGCGACGCAGCATGTTGAACATGCTGATGCGGGTGTAACGGGCGAAACGTTCGTTGATCATCTCCAGGGTCGGCATGCGTCCACGGACGATGCGATCCTGGCTGGTCAGGTCGTAGCTTTTGACGCTGCCGGGCTCGGCAGCCATTTCGGTCTGTACCAGACCATCGTCGACGCCATGGAGCAGCGCATCGATTTCATCCTGGGACAGCAGGTCCTGCACGGCCATGTCGTGATCCTACTGCAATACGAAATTAGTGAAGAGCACCTGCTCGATCACCGGTTTGCCGACTTCCTTCTGGGCCACTTCCTGCACGCTGGCCGTGACCTTCTGGCGCAGCATTTCCTGGCCCACCGGGGTGGCGAGGGTGTCGAAGGGCTGGGCGGAAAACAGCATCACCAGGTTGTTGCGGATCACTGGCATGTGCACCTTGAGGGCATCCAGGTCTGCCTGGTTACGCGCCAGCAGGGTAATGCTCACCTGCAGGTAGCGTTGACGGCCGTTCTGATTGAAGTTGGCGACAAACGCCGGAAGCATCGGCTCGAAGATTGCCGGTTGCTTGACGTTAGGGTTGACCTCGGCCGTCGCGGCCGGTTTGCTCTGGGCGCTGTGCATGAAGTACCAGGTAGCCCCCACGGACAAGCCGATCGCCAGGAACAAGGCCAGGACAATCAGCAGGATAAGCTTGAGCTTGCCCTTGCCTGCGGGTGGTGTTGCTACGTCGTCGCTCTTCGCCATGCCAATAATCCGTCACTATTCAGGGATTCATAGTTCTGGGGAAAGGCAAGAGCAAGTGTTATGCCAGAGTTGTCAGTTCGGTCACGGTTTCGCCGACACTGCAAAACCAATGTGGGAGCGGGCTTGCTCGCGAAAGCGGTGGATCAGCACCTGTAACGGTGACTGACACTCCGTATTCGCGAGCAAGCCCGCTCCCACATTTTGATCATCGCCAGGCCTTGGATTAGGCGTAGTAGTCCACGGCGCTGGAGCCAATCACGGAATGCACCACCGGCGCAGCAACCTCTGCCACCTCACCGATACCGCCACCATCAACCCCATCACCCCGCCCGCCAGTGCCGCTGACGCCGCGTGCCTGGTTCTGCTGTTGTTGATCCTGGCCCTGCTGACCCTGCCAGCCACGGGACTGGTCCGACACGTTGACGTCGACCTGGCCCATGCCCTGCTGGGCAAACATCTCCCGCAGACGGCCCGACTGGCTTTCCAGCGCTTCACGAACCACCGCGTGCCCGCTCATGAAAGTGACCTGCGCCTGTTGGTCGGCGGACATTTTCACGCTGATGTCCAGGCGGCCCAGTTCAGCGGGTTGCAGCTGGATTTCTGCCGACTTGAGGTTGGCGCTGGACAGGTACATGACCCGGTTCACCACCTCGTCGGTCCAACCGCTCTGGTGCATGGCCAGGGGTGCATTGGCCACCGGTGGCAGGGCATTTGCGGTTTTCGGCGTGGCGGCCTGGGTCAGTGCGGCGAGGCGATTGGCGAAATCGTCGACACGGGTGTCGCTGCGGGCGTCTTTCAGGTCTTTGAGGGCGCCGTCGATCAGGCCGGTGAAGGCTTTGTCGCCGCCCTGGTCAGTGCTGTCCTTGGACGCTTGCTGATCGACCATGCTGGCCAGGCCAGTGGCGAAGTTTTGCGCGGCCGTTGGCTGATCCTGGGTCGGGGCCGACGTGCCTTTGGCTGGGGTTTGGCTGCTGGCGGATACGTGACCGCCCTGTTCCATGGCCAGGCGTACGGCAGGCATGGCGTCCAGTGGGTCGGCTTCGGGGTCGAAGGCGGGCTTGGCGTCATCGGTGGCAGCCACGGGTGGCGCTACCACTGGCTGGGCCTTGTCGTCTTTCGCGGCAGCCGGTGCCGGTGTTTCGACGGGCGCTGGCGTTGCCGGGACGGGAACGGGGACTACCGCGGCCATCAGCGCCGGGTCGACGGCTGGGTCGACCGGGGGTTGCTGGGCCAGGGTTGGGTCATCTGCCGGGGCCGTGTCGTCGGTCTTGGCGGTGGTGTCCGGGGTGTCGGGCTTGGCCGGCGGGGTGACAGGCAAAGTCTTGCCGTTATCGGCAACCGATGGAGTGCCGGCGGCAGGCTTGTCGTTGTTGGCGGCGGGCTTGGCGCTGGCGTCCGCAGGCTTGTCGCGGGTCGACCGGGTGGTGGTGTCGGTGGGTTTTGCCGCGGGCGCGGGGGCCTGTTTGGCGAACACCTGAGCGAAGCCCGGGGCCTTGTCCCGCGGGTCCGCAGCCACTGCCGGTGGATTGGCAGCGGGCGCTTGAGGCTTGGCCGCTTGGGCCGCCTGAAGAAGCGAGTTCGGGGTGATTGCCATGATAAGAGTCTCCGCCGCACAGGGGTCGAGGGTGCGGTTACAGGAGGTAGAGCAAGAGTTGGGCCAGGTTTTGGTTTTGGGTGTATATCCGTTATTTGGGTGATGGCTGGTATGGGTTCCGCTCTTACAGCGAGTGTTGAAGAGCAAAAGCAAAGACCAGAGCGAAAACAGATCTGCTTTTCTGTGGGAGCGGGCTTGCTCGCGAAAAACCTGAGGTCGCCGCGTTCATTCAGGATGCCCGCGTCATCGTTAACGACCTTCGCGAGCAAGCCCGCT